>JAKMEU010000213.1 GCA_022425845.1 Luminiphilus sp.
CCGTTACATAAGCGCAGGTCTCCCAGGCGATGCTGACCGCTAACCTTGAAGCGGGGGTGTATCAGCATCTGCCTGCAGATACTCCAGACATCCCGACTCGCGCAGAAACGCGTTCAGGGTCTCGTTATCGGCAAGCGCATCGTATTGACTGCGAAGCAGCTGCAATCCCCGAGCCGGGTATTTGAAGGTTTTCTGGTAGTACTGCTGGCCCGCCATGGGCAGCTCGGTCTGCTTGTCACCGGCAGCCCACGCGCGAGCGTTGGCCGCGGACCAGGCAAGGAATCGTGGTCCCACCTCCTCGGTGAAAATAGACTGCAAGGTGGGCGCCAGACTCGACAGGGTTTCAAAAGGCCCGCGCACCTCAGGGTTCTCCATGCGCTTGATCCAGGTCACGATCGCCGCGCCCCGCTCCTCCAGAATGGCGTGGCAGCTGGGGTCAAGATACGCCTGGTACAACTGGCCCCACAGACCGAAGTCACCGAAGGAAGGCCGCTCTCCCAGCAGGTACGAGCGTGGCTGGAGATGGACTTCCAGCAGCTCCACCAGCCGGGCAAACGAGGACACCAGAATGGGTCGATTGTTGTCGTTGGATCCCGCGAAAGCCATGCGCGGCACCATCCGCCTGACCAGCAAAGGCGCCAGCAGCGGCCCGGCGACCTGCCCCAACCAGGGGAATGTCAGTCCGCCGACCACACCCGTCGCCAGACTGCGGGACCGCACCTTCTGATCAGGGGGATAGCCCCAACGGTAGTGAAACATCAGCTTGTTGCCCCACTCATCACCGTACTCTTCAAGGAGCCCGGAAAGGAAGCGCAGGGCGGGCTCTTCCGGGTGGATGGTGGGCTCGGGGTGACGCGCCTCGAGGAGCTCAATGATGGGCGTTGAGTCCTGCAGGGCCGTGCCATCCGGAAGGAACAGCAGGGGAATCAGCTGCACCGTGGCATGTTGCTGGAACAGCCCGGCATGTTGGAAACGGTCCAGCCACTGGTGCTGGATACCCTTAAAGCGCAGGGCCGACTGCACTTTCATGGTATAGCCCGATTCGGGCCGTCCCAGGAGGTTGTATTGGCCTGGCCGGGGTTGCAGGGACGTCATACTCAGTATCCAGAGCGGTTCAGCAGTGAGGCACCGCTACATTGTACAGGGTACTGCCCCGCCCCAACGTCATCGCGACGGGCTGTTGCCATGGCCTGAGGGTCACCCCGGCACAGGGCCCCTGCGAACCCCTTTCCGAGAGGTAGCGGCAACCGGTTAGCGACCCCCGCTGCTGGAACCTGCAGGCTCGCCGCCCGTCTGTGCGGGGGGCCGGCGATCCAGAAGTCGATCCAGCTTGACCAGTAGCGGCGGCAGGAAAAGCAGGTCCAGGAGTAGGGCCACCACAATGATGGGCGTCAGCATCAGCGCCACGTTCTGGTAGTAGTAGGTGTTGGAGAACACCAGGATAAAGGTGCCCATGGCCAGCGCCGCTGTCGTAATCGTGATGGCGGAACCCGCCTTGTCCAGGGAGTAACGCACGGCATCGTCGGGTTGTTCTCCCGCCTTGCGCGCCGCAATGTACTTGCTGAGCACGTGGACCGAGTCGTCGACAACCAGACCGATACTGATCGAAAACAGCATCAGAATGTAGGGGCTCAGTTGCCCGACAAAAAGACCCCAGACACCGAAGACCACGGCCGGAGGCAGCAGGTTGGGCGCGATACTGATCAGGCCGTAGCGCAGGCTGCGCAGGCCAATCAGCATAGTCAGGGTAATCAGGATAAAGCTGACTGTGAAACCCTCCAAAAGCTGGCGGGAAATCGTATCGTTCAGGCGCGCGTAGAGAATTGAATTACTCCCGTGCAGCACGCGGTAGTCACTGCTGATGTTTGCCTCATACCAGGCCTCAATGCGGCGATTGAGATTGAGTAATTCCACATTGGACAGGTTAGAGGTGCCTACCACCACACGCACCGTGGTGTACTCGGGGTCAAAAATCGGCTCGAGATGGGGTTCGATCTCCTGAACCAACTGATAACTCACCAGGTAATCAATCACCTGTAGGTTGTCCTCGGGCAGTTTGTGCCAGGCCTCGTCGTTGTCGTTTTCGGCCTTGTTCAGGTTTTTCAGCATACCCACATAGCTGCCGACGAGGCTGACATCGGGCTGTTCCTCCAGCCAATCGGCAAACCGTTCTATCTCAAGCATGAACTCGGGGTTGGCAATGCCGTAGTACTCCCCGCTATCGATGGCGTAGACCAGCGACTGGTCGTTGCCAATTTTCTCAGCCAGCGCCGTTATGACGCGATGGAAATCAGAGTCCTTATCAATGAACTCAAAGCGATCGAAGTCGACCTTGTTGAGGGGCAGAAGTGCGAGACAAACGATAATGGCCACGGAGAGCCCCCAGAACAGGCTGTTACTGCGGGATGTCACCAGATTTGACACCGCCCGGATCATGCCGCGCACCCCCAGTGGCCGGGGGATGCGCCGCGTCGGCACCCAGAGCATGATGGCAGGCAGCAGGGTCAGGGTGACCAGGTAGGCCCAGAACACGCCCAGCGCGACCGCATTGCCGAAGCCATAAATGCCCGCCGAAGAGCAGTAATTGAGACTCAGGAAACCCATTCCGGTCGTGACGGTTGCCAACGTCACGGGTTGCAGGTTCAGGCGCAGGCTCTCTTCCAGAGCATCCGTTTTCGTTCGCCCTTCGTGCAGCCCCTGAAGGTAGATGGAAATGATATGAATGCCATGGGCCATGGCAATGGTGAGCACAACCAACGGCCCCATATTGGAAATCTGGTTAAAGGCAAAACCTGACCAACCCACCGTACCCAGCGTCAGGATAATCGCGAGGAAAGAGACGACCAGCGTGCACAGCGCATAGACCAGCGAATTCAGGCAAACCCAGAGCAGCAGGGTGGTGGCCAGCGCTACCAGGGGTGCAAGGTTATTACGGTCCTTCATCTGGGCGTTGTAGCTGTCGAGTTCAAACAGGTCCTCGCCCAGACTGTAGATTTCGACTCCGGGGAAGTCCTCTCGCAGCCTGTCACGCAATACCGCCACAGAGCGGGCGATATCGAGCCGTTCGGACAATTGATCGGTGCCCGGGCGGTACTTGAGTACGGCCAGCGCCATGTCGCCCCCCCGGGCAAGCTGGCTTTTCACGAGGTCCTCATCGGCCAGCGCGATATCCCGAATGACCGATAAATCGGCGTCGCTGAGGCTTGCAATGGGGGGCAGGAGGTACTGTCGACCGTAGACCAACTCATCAACAGCATTGAGCCGGTAGTTGACAATAGAACCCACTGCAACCGCGGACTGCACTTCGCCGAAACGCACGTGCAGGGCCTCCATCGCGCCCAGCGCCTCACGGTTGAATATATCGCCATCTGGCGCGATGAAGGTAAACAAGGCCGATCGGCTGCGGGGAAAGTCCGCCAGGACTTCCTCCACCTCAACGGCCAGACGATCGTCCTCGGGAAGAATGGCGTCAGAGCGAGGGTCAACGCTGGTTTTCGTCACTCCCCAGCCGACCGCCACGCTAACCAAAAGCGTCAGAACAGCCAGAAGGCCCCGCCGCTCCACCAAAATACGCGCAATGTCCATAACGAAGTTACCGCCCTCCCTTGCGACGGGCGTTTATAGCATAAAGTACATGGAAACTCCGATTGATCCCGGTAAAATGGTGCCGCTACGCTGGCAGTTGGGACCAGCGCGTTCTGCAGGAGGCGGACATGAGAACCTTGGCGGTAATAGTAGGCTGGATTGCACTGGTATGTGGCCAGGCGGTCATTGCGGCAGAAAGCCAGCGCATCGGCGACTTCGCGCTGCTGGACCACACGGGCAAGCACCACAAGCTCAGTTGGTACGGCGACCAGAAGGCCGTTGTTGTGTTTGTACAGGGCAACGGCTGCCCGATTGTGCGCAACAGCGTGCCCGAGCTCAGCGCCATTCGAGACGCCTATGCGGATCAGGGCGTCGAATTTTTCATGCTCAACCCCCAGCCCCAGGATACCCGGGACAGCATTACGGCGGAGGCGGCTGACCTCGGCTATGACTTCCCCATTTTGATGGATGAATCGCAACTGGTGGCCGAGTCATTGGGCGTCGATCGCACCTCTGAAACCTTTATTATCAATCCAGAGACCCGCGAGGTTATCTACCGCGGCCCTATCGACGACCGCCTGCATTACGAGACCCAAAAAGCAGAGGCTAACAATCACTACCTGCGCGACGCGCTGGACGCCTACCTTGCGGGTGAAGCCCAGCCCGGCAATGTCCCCGAAGCGCCCGGCTGCCTGATTACCTTTGCAGCTCGGGACGCCCATGAAAAAGCAACGCCGTCCTACTCGGCCGATATTGCCCCGCTGCTGGAAACCCACTGCGTGAAGTGTCACCACGACGGCGGTATTGCGCCCTGGGCCATGTCTGACCACCGTATGGTGCAGGGGTGGTCGCGCATGATGAAAGAGGTGCTTTTGACAAGGCGTATGCCTCCGGGCCAGCTGGACCCCCATGTGGGACGCCCGATACAGGAAGCCGCCGGGCTGTCCCCCGAAGAGCTGCAAACTTTAGTGCATTGGATTGACGCCGGCGCCCCGGGGGATGACCAGCCCGACCCCCTCGAAGCCCTCGCTTTCAGCGACGCCAAGTTCTCCCTGGGGGAACCTGACATCGTGCTGACGGTGCCGGCCCAGGACATTCCGGCTACCGGCGTCCTCGACTACCGCTACGTGCCGGTACCCCTCAACCTGGACGAGGACATCTGGGTTCGCGCCGTGGAATATGTGCCGGGTGACCGCCAGGTGCTGCATCACATCATTACCTACCTGTCGAGCCCCGCCGACCGCACCGCTGGCGTCGAACAGGACGATGGCGGACTGGGGGACTCCCTGGGCGGGTTTGCCCCGGGGCGCCAGCCTGATATCTGGCGTGACGATTCCGGCGCCCTGATCAGGGCCGGATCAAGCCTGCTGCTGCAAATGCACTACACCACCACGGGCAAGGCAACCGTCGATGAAACGCAGATCGGCATTTACCTGCACGATGAGCCACCGAAATACGTCATGTCCGGCGGCTCCGCGGGTCAGCGGCGCTTCCTGATTCCACCCCGGGCCAAGGAGTACAAGATTGAAGGCGTGCAGGAATTTGAGCGGGATGCCCTGCTCTACGGCCTGATGCCCCATATGCACTACCGCGGCAAGTATATGAAGTATGTCGCCGAGTACCCCGATGGCAGCTCAGAGGTGTTGCTGTCGGTGCCTAAGTACGACTTTAACTGGCAGTTTAACTATCAGCTCGAAGAGCCGGTTTTTCTTCCTGCGGGCACCCGGCTGATCGCAAAGGGCGCGATGGATAATTCCGACCGCAACCCGTACAACCCCAACCCCAACATGCCGGTGCGTTTTGGATTGCAAACCATGCACGAGATGTTCTTTGGCTTCACCTCCTACCGTTATATCGATGACACGCCGGAGAGCGTGATGGCGAGCAGCACATCACCCGAATCCGGCGGCCAGGGCGGCCAGTAGCCAAGGACGCAAGCGGCCCCGTACCCTGCGCCTTGAAAACGCGCACGGCGGGGCCGCTCAATCCCCTGCGGTCACGGGTTGTCGCTGATTGCACGCTGCCAAGCCCGTCTGCCTGTCGATATAATCCCGCATTCCAAACAAACGTTAGGGTACTCAAAATGACGCCAGCCCCCGTTAGAGCATTCACCATAGCCAGTCATATCCTTGGCGCTTTTTTGTTGTTGGGCGCTCTCACCACCTCGGCCCAGGCCGACGACAGCGGCTGGTCAAACCAGGGATTGATCTATCTACTGGGACCCACCCTCGACGGCACCACCGGTATTGGCCCCTTCGATACCGAGATGGATATGGACGCCGGGGACGTTTTTGATGCCCTGGATGGGGCCTTTCTCGGTATGTATCGCGGCCAGGGAGCGCGCTGGGGCATGGGGCTGGATGTCGTTTACATGGACCTCAAAGGTGATGCCACGGGCGACCGCGGCGCACTGTCTGGCTCGGTCAATGTCAAACAAACCACGATGATTGCAACGGGCTACTACCGCCTGTCCAAGGAGTTGCGCCTGATCGGCGGCGCCCTGTTCAATGACCTGTCCACCCGCATCGCTCTCAGCGGACCCTTGAATGACAGAAACCAGGGCTTCGATGAGGACTGGGTCGACCCCATCGTCGGTGTCGGCTATGACGTTCCGCTCAGTCAGAACTGGGATTTTTCAGGTTCGGCACTGGTGGGGGGATTCGGCGTCGGGTCAGATCTGGTCATGGTATTCAGCGCCAGCTTTGGGTATCGCTTCAATGACTGGGCCAGCATCACACTGGGCGGCCGCTACCTCGACTTCGATTACGAGGACGGAGAAGGCGCCGACCGCTTTAAGTTCGACATGAAGCAATACGGTCCCGCGGTGGGTTTTCGTTTCGATTTCTGAACCCTTCATCAGCCGCACGATGAACGGCGGCGGGCAGATACCGTGCCTCAACGCATGAGCGTCAGCGCCCCGCTCTGTTTAAACCTGTGGATGGTTGCGCACCCCTGACACCCAGGGCGCATGCAAGGTCAGGCGCGCCCCCGGGCAACGGTGTAAAGGCAGAGTTGCTGCAACGCCATGGTGGCCGCTGCCAGTGATGTGATCTCACTGACATCATAGGGTGGTGCTACCTCCACTACGTCCATACCCATGAGGTTGATACCCCTGAGGTTCTGCAGCAGCTGCAGCGCCTGATGGGTTGAGAGTCCGCCCACCACCGGCGTTCCTGTGCCCGGCGCAAAACTGGGATCGAGACAGTCGATGTCAAAGGTCAGGTAACAGGGGCGATTTCCCACTATGCCCCGAACCTGCTCCGCCACGGCCACCGCCCCCTGCTCGTGCACGGCCGGCGCGTCGAAAATATTGAAGCCCAGGCTGGACTCGTTATAGGTTCGAAGGCCAATTTGAGCGGAGTGCTCCGGTATGACCAGACCCTCTTTGGTCGCGTGATAGAACATGGTGCCGTGGTCAATACGCGGCCCATCGTCCTCCCAGGTATCCGAATGGGCATCGAAATGGATCAGCGCCATTGGGCCGTATTTTTCAGCGTGGGCACGTAGTAGGGGGTAGGAAACAAAGTGATCGCCACCCAGCGAAAGCAGACCCGTATCCGTGGCCAGTATGTCCCGGGCCTGGCGGTAAATCTGATCCGGAACCTGATCGGGCGTGCCGGCGTCAAACGGGCAGTCTCCGTAATCAACAATGGCCAGTGCCTCCAGCGGCGAAAAGTCCCAGCCCTGAACACCCTGCTCCCAGGCCAGGCTGGCGGATGCGGTGCGGATGCCCCGAGGGCCCATGCGGGTACCCGCCCGATTGGTGGTCGCCAGGTCGAAGGGAACCCCCAATACCGCCACGTCGACCCCGGCCAGATCCCGGGAATAGCGTCGACGCATGAAGCTGGTTATGCCGCCGTAGGTCGATTCATCGTTGGCGCCCCGCAGGCTCTCGCGGGTCATGGCGAAATCAGTTTCAAGAGACATGGCTCACGACACCTTCTGTTATTTTGCTGTTATTTTGAGTCCTGGGCAGTGCCGACAGTCACCGGCCAAAAGCGGGGTCAACAGGACGCCCTCGTCCGCACAATGCCAGCAAACAGCCACACTGCCAATGGCGTGCAGGTCAGATTCTCCCGCCCCACTTGACCGAGCTATCCACGGACATCGGACTTCGGCAATTCAGGCCCGGGATGCAGGTGCAGCTGGCCATGGTGATTCATGGGTTGAATTTGTGCTGAGGGGCAACAAACTCCTGTCCGAGAGTTGTCAGCACGGCCACGGACACCCTATATTCTGCAGGGGCAACATCAGACCCACAGCGTTACAAGGTAAACCACCTCGACATGACCTACTGCCTCGCCATACGCCTTGAGGAAGGCCTCGTGTTCTGTTCGGACTCCCGAACCAATGCCGGGGCTGATCGGGTCAGCACTTACAGCAAGATGCACCGGTTTGCCGTGCCCTACGATCGCTCCCTGGTACTGCTGACGGCGGGTAACCTGGCCACCAGCCAGGCGGTGATCGCCCAGATCCAGCGCGACCTGGAACAGGACGCCGAGAAAACCATCCTCACCGCCAGCTACGTGTCTGATATTGCCGACTACATCGGGGAGTTGAGCCGCGCGGAGCAGGCCAAATACAAACAGCCGGGGGGGCCGAATGCCGAGGGCTTCAATGCGACGGCCACCTTCATACTCGGGGGCCAGATCAAGGGTAACGCCCCTGAGCTGTACATGATCTATCCGGAAGGCAACCACATCACGGTGTCGGAGCAGCACCCCTACCTGCAGATTGGCGAGACCAAATACGGCAAACCGATACTGGATCGCATCATACGAGGTGATACCCCTCCCGAGACTGCGATGCGCTGCGCGCTGCTCTCCATCGACTCGACAATGCGCTCCAATGCCACCGTGGGCCCACCCCTGGAGTGCCTGTTTTACCGCAGCGACAGCCTGCTACCCCACGAGCACTACTGCAAACTTGAGGAGAGCCACCCCTACCTGATGGAAATCAGACAGGGCTGGGACGCCAATATTCGCGAGGCCTTCGACCGGCTACCCAGTCTGGCTAGCGTGTTTGAAGCTGACGAATGACCGTATCGACCAGCTCGAGTTTTTTGGCAGCGGTGGGACTAATGACAAAGGGGTAGGCGTCGCCGCGGCCAATACTCCGATTCACTTCATTGATGGCAATACTCAGCCCCTGCCAGGCGACGATCCGTTCCGCCATGGTCATGTCAGCGGGAGTCCGGTCAGACAGCCCCTGGCTGGCGGCGGTCTCCAGGGCATCGTAGAGGTGCAGGTAATGCCCCCAGGTTTCGGCCCAATCCTCAGCCGGATGTGAACTGGCGTAGGCACTGATGAAGTGCTCCGGCCAGGTCGCAGGAGGGCCCTCCTGATAATAGCGATCAATGGCGGCCCGATAGTCGATGCCTTCATCGCCGAAAACCTCGGCAAATGCCTCGGGCGCGACACCGCTGGCCCGGGCGAGTGCCCAGTAATAGTGACCGGACTCGTGTCTAAAGTGGCCCAGTAGCGTGCGGAAATTCTCTTTCAACTCAACCTGGATCTGGGTGCGGGCCGCGTCATCGGCCTCGAGAACATGAATCGTGATGACACCCTCTGAATAACCGGTACTGACGAAGCTGTCGGGAAATAGATCGGGATTACTGCGAGCGTCATCAAGAAAGTCGAACAACAGGCCCTGGGCGGGATCATCCCAGCGGGTCTGCAATGGCAGGCCCAGATCCATGAGGGTAACCAGCAGGCGTTTTTTACTCGCCTCCAGTGCCCCCCAATACTCCCGGTTCCCGTCTATCGCAAGGTTGGGGATGGTGCGATTGAACTGGCAGCCGACGCACAGGGTGTGGCCTGAATCAACGGGATGCAACCAATTGCAGACGCCGTGCTCGTCACCGTTGCTGCAGCGCGCGAGATCACCGCGGTCGGGCAGCGCCACCATCGTCATCGAGGCCGGGTCGAATCCCAGCTGCACATCGCACTTGAGGCAGCGGTGACTGTCAAAAAACACCTCGCTGCCGCAGCGGCAATGAAACTGCTTCATGGTGCGTCGATCCTGAACCAGGTGTCGGCAATCGACTGGTGCAGGGCATTGAGTTGAAGCTGGAAGTCGTCAATAAAGATGTGGAGTTCCTCCCGCGTTATTTCTTCCACCGACAGCCCCTTGAGTCGTCTGCGGATTCGATTGATGACCCGCAGGGCCGGCTCGTGATTGCTCAGCGGCGTCAGCTCCTCGCGTATGCCCGCCACGCAAAACTTGACGGAGCGGGGAAAGTTGCCCTGGGTGAAGACAAAGTTCACCACATCGTTCGCCTCGACAATGGGCCCTACCTCCCGGCGGTAAGCACTACTGGCCGACAGTGCCTGCAGCAGCACGCTCCACAGCAGGGGCTCAATGGCAGCATGGCTGCCCGCCCGATCGAGTATGTCACCGGCGCCCACATCCACAACCCGGGTGCCCATATCGGCACATTCGAGAAGGCGGCCGAGCTTGATGAAACGGTAGGCGTGGTCACGGGACAGGGTGCTCAACAGCAAGCCATTGATCATCTGGCAGCGCGCGATCACCTCAGCGAGAAAGGGATGGCGATTACGACGGCCCACCGACGATTTCGCCGCCTCGCCGACATAGAGATGGAGTTCATTGACCAACTCCCAGGCCTCCTCGGGAAGGACGTCCCGGGTGGTGCGAACATTTTCACGGGCGGATGCAATGGCAAAGGGAATACTGCAGGGTGCCGTGGTGTCGGCGATAAGCAACCTGATCACATTCTGCTCGCTGACCACGCGGTACCGATCCTCAAAGGCACGCACCGCGTCGAGAATCCGGATCATGATATCCCAGGCCGGCTCGGATCCCCTGGGAATGTCCATAATGAGGTGATTGTACGCGCCCACCAATCTTGCGGTGTCTTCAGCGCGCTCGAGGTAACGCGACATCCAGTACAGGCGCTCAGCAACACTGGAGAGCATGGTCATGATTTGCCCTCCACGATCCAGGTGTCCTTGCTGCCACCTCCCTGGGACGAATTCACCACCAGCGAACCTTTTTTCATGGCGACCCGGGTCAGGCCCCCGGGCGTCACCCAGCAGTCCTTCCCCTGCAGGATGAAGGGCCGCAGATCGAGGTGACGCGGCTCCACCGACGTATCGACATAGGTGGGTGCCGTCGAGAGGGACAGCGTGGGCTGGGCAATGTAGTTGCGGGGATCTTTTTCAATAAGTCGGGCGAACTCGCGATGGGTGGCCCGGGTGCTGTGGGGTCCCACCATAATGCCGTAACCCCCCGACTCATTGGCCGGCTTGACGACCAGTTTGTCGAGATTGCCCAGAACGTAATCGCGATCTTTTTCCCGCATGCACAAATAGGTGGGCACGCTGTTTACCAACGGTTTCTCATTGAGATAGTAGCGAATCATCTCCGGCACAAAGGCGTAGATCACCTTGTCATCGGCCACGCCCGAGCCCGGGGCATTGGCGATGGCGACATTGCCCTGTTTCCACGCGCGCATCAGACCCGGAACACCCAGTACCGAGTCGGCCCGAAACGCCTCCGGATCCATAAACTCTTCATCGATTCGGCGATACACCACATCGACCCGCTCCGGTCCATCCACCGTGCGCATGTAGACGCAGTCATCGGTGTCGACAAACAGGTCAGGGCCCTCTACGAGCTCGGCGCCCATACCCTGAGCCAGGAACGCATGCTCAAAATAGGCCGAGTTGTATATGCCCGGCGTCAGCACCACCACGGTAGGTCTGCGCCGCGTCCTGGGCGATAGCTGCGCCAGGGTTTCGTAAAGCCTCAGGGGATAGTCATCAACCGGGAGAATGCTGTAGTTCTCAAACAGTTCGGGCAGGACACGCTTGGTGATTTCGCGATTTTCCACCATATACGACACCCCGGAAGGCACCCGCAGATTATCTTCCAGGACAAAAAAGCGGCCGCTCTGGTCGCGAACAAGGTCACTCCCGCAGATATGCGCCCAAACCCCATAGCGCGGCGACATGCCCATGCACGGGGCTTTAAAGTTGGGAGAGTCCAATACGATCTCGGCGGGAACAACGCCGTCAGCCAGAATGCGCTGCTGGTTGTAGATATCGTCGATAAAACAGTTGAGGGCGCGGCTGCGCTGCTGCAGACCCAAACTGACCTGCGACCACTCCCGCGCGGTAATGATGCGGGGAATAATATCGAAGGGCCAGGCGCGATCAATGTTGCCGCCCTCGGTATACACCGTGAAGGAAATACCCATTTCCCGTATGGCAAGGTCAGCCGAGCGACGTCGGGCGATCATCTCCTCTTCAGGCAATCCCTGCAGCAACCGCAGCGCCTGCCGCGCTGCAGTTCGCGCACCGCCCTTTGCTGTGATCAACTCATCAAACAAATCAACGGCCTGGTAGCCTTTCCAACCCTTGGTCATGGTGTATCCGCAGTAAATGATGGCGTGCCGGGAGCCAGGCTGATTCAGCCTCACCGGAAACCCAACCCCAGTCTTGGAGTAAATGTATCAAGTCGCAGGTCTCGGCGCGAAGTAAAAAGGCCGGGCTGACCCTGGCCAGTAGACGAATCAGCTGGGATGGCTCTCGTGACGGCATCCGGGTTGGCGCCCCCACTGGCCGACGAGCAACCATTCATCCGTTAGTTCGTGGCTGCGCCTGGGGCGATGCCAGGAACAACACCCGGTACCGCTCCAGGCGCCCATTCTGATATCGTCCATGGACGTCCCATGACTGATCAAGCTCAGGAATTATTAGCCATGCTTAGATTGCCTGTTCATTGCGCCGCTGGCGCACTTACCCTCTTCATTACCTCGCTGGCACTGTCAGTACACGCCCTGGCTGAGTCCTCGCCCAGCGCAGACGCCTGGTTCAAGACCTCCTATGGTCCACTTTGGGCCGAGACCCCCTACGATGACGTCGAGGCGATTCTTGATCACTACAGCCCCGACATTGTGACTCACAGCAGTGACGGCACGATCAGCAGCACGCCGCGCCGAGCATGGCTGATGACACCCATGGACGCATGGAAAGCTGAGGGCTGGATACGTGCCGAACTGACCGACGCACAGACCACCGTCATCAATGCGACCACTGCCAGCATCATGACCACATGGAAAGACTACTACGCTGACAATAACACCGAGGTCAGCTGTGGCTGGTACCTGGTGGACAAGGTCGACGGCCAATGGCAGATCACCACCTACGCCGACACCCCCTGCCCATGAGCAGGGTGACGGATGCTCGTTGCCGCCGGTGCCAACACCCCGGCAATCTGGGGCGCAGGACAGCAACCACTGACCGAATGAGGGCCCTGCCATGACTCAAAAATCTGACCGGCAGCTGGGCATGGGGCGCGCCATCTCCCGCAGGGACTTCGTCCAGGGCAGCAGCGTGGCGCTGGCGGCGGCGCTGGCGCCACGACTTGACGCCGCCAATCCCGGCACCGCTGGCGGTGTCGCCGGGGCACAGGCACCGGCTTATTACCCGCCCACTCGAACCGGCATGCGGGGCTCCCACCCGGGGTCCTATGAAGTGGCCCATGCCCTGGCGCGCCAGGGCGCGCAGTTTGACGACGCCACTGACACCGGCGAGCACTACGATCTGGTCATTGTCGGCGCCGGCATTTCAGGCCTGGCCGCCGCCCACTACTACCGGCAACGCTTCGGCGACGACGCCAGGATTTTGCTGCTGGATAACCACGACGACTTTGGTGGTCACGCCAAGCGCAACGAATTCCACCAGGGCGGCAGCATGGTGCTGGCGCTGGGGGGCACCCACAATCTGGAATGGTGGCAGTTCAGCGAAACCGTGCAGGATTTCATGGCGACTTACGGCGTCGATATCGAGGCGATGCGTCAGAAGATGGAATTCAACTACGGCGAGGACGCCCCCAACAGCCCCGCCATGTGGTTCGACGAGAGCAGCTATGGCGTTAATCGTCTGATACCCCGATGCCATTTAAGTCATCAACTGACCCCGGAAACTATTGACCAAATCCCTATATCCGAAGCCGGTCGGGAATCCCTAAAGACTTTTTATGCACGTCAGGACAATCTGTTTGCCGGTTTGGGCAAGGCCGACGTGGAGGCACTGCTGGCGGAAATCAGCTACCCCGACTTCTTGCGGCAGTACGGCGGTTTGACCGAAGACGCCGTGCAGCTGTTCCACAATATGGAGCACGGCTCCTGGGGCATCGAGACACGCGCGCTCTCGGCAGGCGAAGCACTATGGGATGGCAATCCTGGTATTCACCTTCTTGGTGAGCCCTGGCCCGACGAAGAGCGGAACTATCCGGTGGCCATGTGGCCCGACGGCAACGCCAGTCTGGTGCGCCTGATGGTCGCGGGGCTGATTCCCAAAGTCGCCCCCGATGCCACACCGGACAACATCGCGCTTGCCCGTTTCAATTATGAACATCTCGACCAAACGGGTCACTCCGTGCGACTGCGCCTCAACGCCACCGTGGTCAATGCTGAGAACACCGAGACGGGCGTGGCCATGACCTATGTCGAGGACGGCCAGCTCAAGAGGGTGACAGCGCGCCACGGCGTACTCGCCTGCTACCACAGCGTCATACCGCACCTCTGCCCAACGCTTTCAGATCGACAGAGAGAAGCATTGCAATATCAGGTCAAGATTCCCCTGCTCCTGACCAATGTGCTGATTCGCAACACGCAGGCCCTCGATAAGCTGGGCATCGATGCGGTCAACTTTCCCGGCCGATTGCACGGACGGTTTTTCCTGTTCCGGGGTATCAGCACCGGCGGTTACCAACACGCTATGGAAAATGATGGACCGGTGTCACTGGTGTTCTGGGGCTCGATCTCACCGCCGGAAGACGCCATCGACCTCAAGAGCCAGCTGCGGGGTTCCCGGCAAAAATTGCTGCAGTTGACGTTCGAAGATTTCGAGCGCGAAGTGCGCACCGTGCTCGACGGGCTGCTGGGTCCCGCAGGCTTCGATGTCAACGAGGACATCCTCGCCATCACTGTCAATCGCTGGCCCCACGGCTATTCCTACGAATATATGGATCTCTGGGACCCAGACTTTGCCGAGGGTGAAGCGCCCCATGAAATCGCGCGTCGGCCCTTTGGCGCCATGACTATCGCCAATTCGGATGCGGGCGCATCGGCCTATACTCATGTAGCGATCGACCAGGCCTGGCGAGCGATTAGCGAGCTACCCGACGCGCGCGTGCCCGACGCCTGAAAGCGAACCCCGCCGTAAGCGGCCGGCTTGCCGGCACGGTATGTATTGAATTCAAGTCAGACTAACCTTTCTGGCAGGAGCCACTGCCGGGCCCGCTTGGACCGGGGTCGATGGGCGTAAGAAAGTTTGACGACCGCGGCAGCGGGTCTTCAGTATGCGTCTCCAACGTCAGCAGATAGCCGAGAGTAACCATGCCCAGCCTGTACCCCCACATCGAACCCTTTCGCTCGGGCTGGCTGGACGTCGGAGACGGCCACGAAATCTATTTTGAGGAGTCAGGTAACCCTGACGGTAAGGCCTGCGTTTTTGTCCACGGCGGTCCCGGAGGCGGGTCGTCCCCCGAAGCACGGCAGTTTTTTGACCCCGAGCGCTACCGCATCGTCGTGTTCGATCAGCGGGGGTGCGGCCAGTCCCGACCCCACGCATCGCTGGAAGCCAACACCACCTGGGACCTGGTGGCCGACATGGAGCGACTGCGCGACGAATTGGGTATCGAGCGTTGGTTGGTATTTGGCGGCTCCTGGGGCAGCACCCTGGCCCTCGCCTACGCCCAGACCCACCCCGATCGGGTGACCGAACTGGTGCTTCGGGGAATTTTTCTGTTACGGCCCCAGGAAATCCATTGGTTCTATCAGGAGGGGGCCAGCGCACTGTACCCCGACAGCTGGGAGGCCTACCTGGCCCCTATCCCCAAGGAAGAGCAGGACGATTTACTCAACGCCTTCCACCGACGCCTGACCAGCGACGATGAAACCACGCGGCTCGCGGCAGCCAGGGCATGGTCAGTGTGGGAAGCCTCGGCGAGCTTCCTGATCCAGAATCAGGACTTCATGGATAAGCTCGACGCACCCGATCCAGCACTCGCCATGGCGCGCATCGAATGCCATTACTTCGTCAATGGTGGGTTTTTCAAATCACCCAATCAGCTATTGGAAAACATCGATCGTATTCGGCACATTCCGGCCATCATCGTGCAGGGGCGTTATGACGTGGTGTGTCCGGCGGTCACCGCCTGGGACCTGCACCGGGCCTGGCCCGAAGCCGACTTCCAGCTGATACAGGATGCCGGTCACTCAGCCTTTGATCCCGGCAACACCAGGGCGCTGGTCGCCGCCACGGATCGCTTTGCCGTCCCCGCCACCCCAGGGTGAAGGCCAACCCGGGGATGCTGAACGGGCACAGGGACAAAAACACCGCCCCGAATTAGCCCTGAGCGGCGTGCCGCTGGTCGGTTATCCCGCTCCCTCCTCCAGCTTTGCTCCAACGACCTGAACCGGGTGCACAAGCACCAATGAACGAAGTTGGCCCGGGATCTGAACTCGATTCTGGTCAGGCAATGCCTACAGAAAATTTAGGGGTGCCGGGGATGATCGCTGGACAGACCCAAGGGTTGCAGGGAAAATAAAGAGTCGCCGCACTCGTGGCAGAGCCGCGGCGGTCGGTTAATTATGTTCGGCGCACACCCAATGACTTTGAGGGTGCAGATTGAGCATGGGTATGGAGCCCTATGAGTCAGGAGAAGCAAACTATTCCCGACGACCCGAAGACCAAAAAGGGCGATGCCCCTGCAGCCAGCCAGGAACCGTCCACCCCCGGATCGTCGGCTGGAATGCAGGAACGGATTGCGCAGCTTGAGACCGAGCTGGCGGATCTGCGCGAGAACCAGAGCCTCATTGAGCATGCCGTTGACATTGCCGATCTGGGCTACGGGCTCTGGAATGACCATTTGGCGCGGGAAACCGTGGCCTCAGAGGTCATGGCACGGATTCACGGCATGAGTCTCGATGAATACTTGAATACCGTCACCAGCCTTGAGGTGTACGTGAACACCCTCATTATTCCCGAGGACCGCGCCAAGTATCTCGACTACGAGAATTCGATTGACATCAATCAGGGCGACAGAACCCGATCCCTGGACTTCCGCATTCGCACCCCCCAGGGCAACATCAAGTACCTAAGGCAAACCAGCCGCTTTTTGGCTGAAAGCGGCACACCACCCACGCAGTCTGTTGTCGCGATGCAGGACATCACTGAAATAAAGCAAATGGAGGAGGTGCTTCAAGAAAGCCGGGCACGAGCCGCAGCAAGTGAGGAATTTCGCAGTATCACGGCAAAAATTGCCCGGCTGGGACACGCGGTTTGGGACTATGAAAAAGAACAGTACCGCTATGTATCCGAAGAGTGGGCTGACATCTTTGGCTATTCGGCTGAAGAGTTTCTGACACAGTTTCTCGATTTCGAATCCGATATGGCATTGGTGCATCCAGCCGACCGGGATCGGTACCTGACGTACTACCACAATGAAAACGATGAATCGATCATCGAATATCGAATCCTGAGGCGAGACGGTGAAGTGCGCCACGTTGAGCAACACTACCACTATGACGAGGCGCACAGTCCAACAATAAGCCTGGTGACCCTGCAGGATATTACTGAGCGAAAAATGGCAGAGATGAACCTGATTCACTCGTCCAAGCTGGTAACCCTGGGAGAGATGTCAACAAGCCTCGCCCACGAGCTCAACCAACCCCTGAATGCCATCAGCCTCGCCGCAGAGAATGTCATGCTACAGGGTGAACTGGGGCACGCTGATTTGCCTGCGGTGGTGCTGGAGAAGATCCAGCGCATCAAAGAGCAGGTGAAGCGGGCCGCATCGATTATTGACCACATGCGAATGTTCGGCAGGGAGGCCAGCGAAGGTAATTCGCGCTTTGATTGTCGCGACTCCATTTCGGGCTGCATGAAGATCTATGGTGAACAGCTGCGCCTGTCCCAGATCGATATCCAGCTGGCTGTCAGCAGCGAGTCCCTCATCATTGAAGGGCACCCTATTCGCCTCGAGCAGGTGTTGATCAACCTGATGTCGAATGCGCTCCATGCCATGAAGTCCCAGGAAAGCACGGATGGCCATTACCTGCGTATTGGCGCGGAAAAAAACGAGCGCGGGCAAGCCGTGATTCAGGTGTCTGATACCGGGGGCGGTATTCCCGAAGACGTTCTGAATCGAATATTCGAGCCCTTTTTCACCACCAAGCCCATGAATGAAGGGACTGGGTTAGGACTGTCGGTGAGCTTTGGCATCATCGGTGAAATGAAGGGTGAACTGGTTGCGGAGAATACGGCTCGTGGGACCTGCTTCACCATCACGATACCCCTCGCCCAGCGACGGAAACTGAAACCGTAAAGGTTTTAGGAGTCCGGGCATGACCCTGAAGCGTGGGGTGGTGGGATTTTCATTACTTTTCCCATCCCTAAGACAACTTTTAGGGGCCATGCCGGGGACTTGAAATCATCGCCGGCACGGCCATCCTGCGATTTGCGGCTGTGTTATTCTCGCCGCTTTCTTATATTGAGATTCCTTATGCGAATGCTAAAGCGACTGCTCCTGGGCGGCCTGGCACTGCTTGTGCTGGCGACCACAGGCGCCGCCTTCTGGTTCTGGATTACCCCGGTGGGCGTCAACAACTACGTGAATAAAGTATCCCTGCAACTGGCCACCGATTCCCCCGAATTGCTGACCGGTATTGGCCTCATAGACAACACCATGCTGGACTTTCACAGCGGCAAGCTGGGGGATTACACGAAAGCGGGCGAAGAAAAGTCTCTTGAGACCCTCAGGAAAGCACGGGAGGGCCTCAACGGCTACGGGCCCGACGGGCTGGAAGGGCAGGAACTGCTGACCTGGAAAATTGCCGTCTGGTTCTTCGACGACATTTTGAGGCAGTCGGAACGCGAATACAGTGGCTACCGAATCACACAGTTGAGCGGCGTAACCGTCAACCTGCCGGAGTTCCTGACCGACACCCATGCCATCATCGACCGCCGCAGCGCCGAGCGCTATGTAGCACGCCTCAATGAATTTGGTCGTGTGCTTCGGGAGAATCACGAGCGGGTCATTGATGATCGGGAACACGGGGTGGTGCCCCCCGACTTCATTATTGAGAGCGCCCTGGTGGGCATGCGCAAATTTATTGCGGGCGGCGCCTCTGACAATATTCTGGTCACCTCACTGCCCGACCGACTGGCCTCTGTGGACGAGCTCGACGACGAGAGCCGCACGGCACTGCTGCAGCAATCTGAAGCGATCGTCAGCAGCGAAATCATTCCTGGCTACGAGCGCATGATTGCCCTGTTCCAGGACATGGCGCTAACCGCCAATCACGACGCCGGCATCTGGCGCCTTCCCGACGGCGAGGCGATCTACCGGGACCGGCTGCGCTCCAGCACCTCGACCGATTACAGCCCCGATGATATCCACAATACCGGTCTCGCTGAGGTGGCGCGAATCACCATCGAAATGCAGGCCATCATGGACGCCCAGGGCGTGCCCGAGGGCACTCTGGGGGAGCGCGTGCAATTCGTCATGGAAGATCCCAGTCAGCAATTTGCCAACACCGATGAAGGCCGGCAGGAAATGATTGACTACCTCCACGCCTTCGATGACAAGGTGATGGCGCGGGCCGATGCGTTTTTTATCACCATCCCCCCCCAGCCATTGGAGATAAAGCGGGTGTCCCCCGACCGAGAGGATGCCTCGCCCGGCGGTTATTACAGTGGACCGGCTCTCGACGGGTCACGACCGGGGCGTTTTTATATCAACCTGAAAGATACGGCGGACAACCCGCGCTGGAAGCTCCCCACCCTCATGATCCATGAGGGAGCACCGGGGCACCACTTCCAGATCTCTGCCGCACAGCTCATCGAGGATGTGCCGTTCCTGCGCAGGCTATCGCCGTTTACCGCCTTTACGGAAGGCTGGGCCCTGTATTCCGAGCGCATCGCCAAAACCGACATGGGGCTCTATGACGATGACCCCCTCGGTGATCTGGGTCGCCTTCAGGCCGAGATGTTCCGGGCCGTGCGGCTGGTGGTGGATACCGGGCTGCATGCCAAGCGCTGGAGTCGGGAGCAGGCCATCGAATACATGATCACCAACACGGGCATGACCGAAGACGAGGTAACCCGCGAGATTGAACGATACGCGGTGTGGCCGGGTCAGGCGACTGCCTATAAAACGGGACAGTTGGCCATACTGGACCTGCGGACGATGGCCGAAGCTCAATTGGGCGACCGCTTCGACCTGCGAGCGTTCCATGAGTTGGTGCTGATGAACGGCGCCATGCCGCTCTCTTTGCTGCGGGAGCAGGTCGAGGCCTGGACTGAAGCCCAGGCGAGCCTCTGACAACGTCACTCGGGTGCCGTCGGCACAGGCGCTGGTAGCGGGGTAACCCTCGTTATCGGCCGCCCTTCCCATTACTGAACCTAACCCTGCGCAGAACTTAACCTTCCGCGCCCACCGAGCACCCGGTGTGGGGCAAGGTCGCTGCGCGCCACGATCAGGGTTTTACAAATGACCAGCGGTCATCTAGAGTGCTCTCTGACAAAACAACAACTGAACAGGTAACACCATGACCGCATCCGAACCCCAACTCGCCACTGCCGACGTCCTGACCCAACTCAACGAAACGCTGGCCAACCAGAAACAGGGCTATTTGGCCGAGGGCGAAGTGTCTGCCGATGTGCGCATTGACCGCCTCGACCGTGCCCTCGATATTCTGGTGCGTCATGCCGAGCGCATCAGCGACGCGCTGAATGCCGACTTTGTTTGCCGACCCCGGCAGATCAACATGATGACGGACGTGGCGGGCTCCATCGACTGCCTGAAGCACAACAAGAAACACCTGCGGCGCTGGATGCGCGCCGAGTCGCGACCCAGCAAATTCCCCCTGGGGTTGTTGGGCAGCCGCTCGCGTATTGAATATCAACCCAAGGGTGTCGTGGGCATCATCGCGCCCTGGAATTTTCCAATCGCCATGGTGTTTGAGCCGCTGGCCAGTATCCTTGCATCGGGTAACCGGGCCATGGTCAAGCCGTCGGAGTTCACCCCAGCCACCGCCAACCTGTTGGCAGACATCATCGGAGAGGTATTCGACCCCACCGAGGTCAGTGTAGCCACCGGCGGACCCGATGTGGGCCAGGCCTTTTCCTCACTGCCCTTCGACCACATGATCTTCACCGGTGCTACCGGCATTGCGCGACACATCATGGCAGCGGCGGCGAAAAACCTGGTACCCGTAACACTGGAACTGGGTGGCAAATCTCCCACGGTCATTTCCCGCAGCGCTGACCTCGCACAGAGCATGGAGCGCATCATGACGGGCAAGTGCATGAACGCCGGCCAGATCTGTATTGCACCGGACTACCTGATGGTGCCCGAGGAGTCCCTCGATGAAGTGGTTGCCCTCGCCCAATCGAAGGTGGCTGAGATGTACCCCACCCTGCTTGAGAACCCGCAGTACACCGCCATCATCAACCAGCGACATCACGATCGCATGCTGGGCTACATCGCCGACGCCGAGCACCAGGGCTTGCAGGTGATCCCGATTAACCCCGCCGATGAATCCTTCGACACATCGAGCAGCATGAAGCTGCCCCCTACGCTGGTGATCAACCCTGACGATGACGCCAAGTGCATGCAGGAAGAGATGTTTGGCCCGGTACTGCCGATCAAGACCTACCGCAGCTTCGATGACACGATTGATTACATCAACAGCCATCCCCGCCCCCTCGCAGCGTATTACTTCGGCACCGATGCCAGCGAGGAGAACAACTTCATCAAGCGCACCACCTCGGGTGGTGTCTGTGTGAACGATGTGATGTTCCACATGCTGCAGAAAGACCTGCCCTTTGGCGGCGTCGGTCCCAGCGGCATGGGCGCGTATCACGGCATCGAGGGCTTCAAGACCTTCAGCCACGCCAAGTCGGTCTACAAGCAGACCCTGTCCTTCAACGTATCCAAGCTGGGCGGGTTCCTGCCGCCTTACGGTGAGGCGACCGAAAAGGCCATCAAACAGCAGGTCAAACGCTGACCCACGCGGTCTCCTGGCAATGACATGGGTTACGGGGACCAGTGCACTGGTCCCGCTCACTGGAGTCCACTATGGCTGAACTGAAACGTCGAGCTGTGACCGACGCGCAGAAGCAGTTTCGTCGACAGGAAATCCTCGACGGCGCACGTTTGTATTTCGAGGACGTGGGCTACCAAGGGTTTTCCATGAACCAGCTGGCGAGCCGACTGGGCGTGGTTAAAGGCACCCTGTACCTGTACTTCCCCACCAAGGAAGCGATCGTTCTCGCCCTCTATGGCCGCGCCGTAGAGGACTGGAGCGAAGTGGTCAAAGCGAAGCTTGCCACGCCCATGACGGGACAGGATTTCATTGCCTTCTTTTACCACTCGGCCATGGCCGATCCGATTCTTGTGCCCATCCTGACCCGACTGGAACACGTCATTGAACACAACGTATCGGTGGACCTGCTGGTGGCCTCCAAGCGGCATTTCATGGCCTGCCTGGACGGTATTACGCAAAAAGCTGCCCATGTCGTGGGCTTGCCCCCGAACAAAACCCGGGATTTCATCCTGTCACTGGGCGTGCTGCTGTCCGGCGCCACCCAGGCCGACCAGGGGCCCTCGCTGGCCAATGAATCCCTGCCCGATGATGTGCGGGACTTTCTGGGCCGACTGTCATCGGAGCCGCTGTTCGTAACCAACGCCAACTATATTCTTGCCGGTATGCGGAACACGGCCTGAGCTGGCCGGTGGCCTGCCTGCACGTCGACCCCTACCCCCTAACCCACTCTGGAGATCCGGAATGACTGTGAATCGCCAATGGCTGCTGGCCAAACGACCCGACGGGATGATTGGCCCCGATAATTTTGAATACACCGAAACCGCGGTCCCCATACCGGGGAATGACGAAGTACTGGTCCGCAACCTGTACTTCTCCTTCGATCCCACCCAGCGCAACTGGATGGTAGATCGTCCCAGCTACCTGCCGCCGGTCGGTCTGGGCGACGTGATGCGCGCAGGCTCGGTGGGTCAGGTGGTGGAATCCAAGCACGCCGATTTCGCCGTGGGCGATCTGGTGCAGACCACCGGTAATTGGCAGGACTATGTCATCGTCGCACCGGGCGCAGGACCCATGGGCGTCAATAAGCTACCCCCCGGTGTTCCCCCCGAGCTGATGCTCTCCGCACTGGGTATCACCGGTATCACCGCCTACTTCGGCCTGCTGGACATCGGTAAACCCGTTGCCGGCGATACGGTGCTGGTCTCAGGCGCGGCGGGAGCGACGGGGTCGGTGGCGGCACAGATAGCCCGCATCAAAGGCTGCCGCGTGGTGGGCATTGCCGGTGGCCCCGAGAAATGTGCCTGGCTCAGGGACGAGGCCCGAGTCGACGTGGCCATCGACTACAAGTCCGGCGATCTCGACGCCCACATCGGCGCCGCCTGTCCCGACAAATGGAACGTCTTTTTTGACAACGTTGGCGGTAGCACGATGCAGGCGGCGCTCAACCACATTGGCCTGAATGCCCGTGTCGCCATGTGCGGCGGCATCTCGGGGTACAACGATACCGAGCCCCAGCCCGGCCCCAATAACCTGATGAACCTGGTGACCAACCGCGGACGCATGGAGGGGTTCATCATCCTCGACTACCTGCCTCGGGCGGCGGAGGCGATTCAGGACCTGATCGGCTGGGTGACGTCCGGGGAGATCAAGTACCAGGTGGATGTGCAGGAGGGCTTCGACAACATCCCCGCGACCCTGCAACGCCTTTACACCGGAAAAAACCTGGGTAAACAGTTACTCAAGATTGCCGACCCCGAGTAATCCTCGACACCTCAGAGCATACCGACTGCGCCGGTCAGGCCAGTCGGGTGCCGTGTTGCGCTAGTACTTTGTATGGCCCCCCAGATGCTGTTCTCCATAGGATTTCATGGCACGCAGCACGGGCTTGAGCGCCTTGCCCAAATCGGTGGGTCTGTATTCGTACCGTAGCGGCCGCTGCTGATACGGCACCTTCTCCAGCAGCCCCATCCCGACCAACTTGCGCAGCCGGCCCGATAGCAGGTTAGTGGGTATACGCTCTCTGCCAGACGCGAAATCAGCGAAGGTTCGACCCTTCAAAAACAGGGCGTCTCGCATAATCAGCAAGGTCCATTTATCGCCCATAAGATCGAGGGACCTGGCAATAGGACAGGTCGATCGATGCTCGAGGGTGACCTGATCGATACCGGATTTCATGACGGGCTCCGGCGCTGCCGCAGCGCACCCCGTTTTAACGCGCTCGCCATTATGATGCCGTACAGAGCCATACCGAGACCTGCCGAATAAAACACACCCGCGAGTCCCCAGTCGGTGAGGTTGACCAGGACCAGGGCACCACCCACCGCTACCAGCACCCTGAGCACCAGCGAGACCACAGGCCAGAGCATGGCCCCTGCGCCCTGGCAGGCGAAATACAGAGACAGGCCCAAACCCTGGAAGGCAAAGCAGGGACCGACAATTTGTATGTACTGCTTGGCCGCTGCCTGAACGACCGGGTCCTCGGTGAAGACGGGGATCCAGAGGTCGGGGAACAGCGCGAGGCCAATGCCGATGGCCCCCGCGAGCAGGGCCGAACCCATACCCCCCAACCAGCTGATCTGTTCCCCTCGTTCAATGTCGCCGGCACCGATACTCATACCCACCAGCGATGTCATGGACGCGCCAATACCAAACACCAGGGGAATCAGGAGGAATTCGATGCGCGAGCCAATGCCATAACCCGCCAGCGCCTGCTCACCAAAGCGACCGACAATAGCGGTCAGGCAAAGTATGCTGGTCACCGTGAGCACGGGTGACAGCGAGGCGGGCAGTGCCACCTTGAGAATTTCCTGAAAATGCCGCGCCTCAAAACCAAAGCGGGCCCAGCGGATCTTGATGACGGTATGACCCACGACCAGCCGCAGCAGCATGACGCCGCTGAGCAGACAGGTGGTGACCACGGCGGATACGGCGGCGCCCACAATGCCCAGCTGCGGCGCGCCAAAGGCGCCCAGAACCAGGGCGCCCGAGAGGGGTACCTGAACAAGGGCACTGGCGGCCATGACC
>JAKMEU010000214.1 GCA_022425845.1 Luminiphilus sp.
TGGGCGCCAATGGTATGGCTCAGGTGGTTACCGACCAGACAGAAATTGTGAAAGCCGATTGCGTAGCACTGGAAAAAGCCGCTGAGACCGCCAATGTAAGGCGCATCTCCTCTGCTTATTGCCAATCAGAAAACTCAGCGGCGGTCGCTGCCGTAGCTGACGACGATGAAGAGGACGCTGACGAGTGTTATCAGGCGAAACAGATGGTGGTGAATGCCGAGACCGCGGAAGAATTCGAATTTGCCAAGGTCAAAATGACCTTGCTTTGTGACGATTGAAACCCCGAGGTGCGCCGGTCGTCAATCTGAATAGCCCGGTGGCGGGGTGAAGCGCAGCCCCGCGTTCTCCAGCAGCTTGGCGACGCCCAGTACCTTGAGGTCGCCCAATTCAGGCCCAATGAGCTGAACGCCAATGGGTAGCCCATTGCCAAGGGCCCCGGTGGGTACCAGGGTGGCCGGCAGGTAACTGGTAATGGCGAGCCCCGCCCAAAACAGCTGTTCGAAGTAGGGGCGCTCCGAACCATCAACAGTCAAGGTTCGCTGCCCAAAGGGTCGGTGGTCGTGGGCAAAAGCAGGTGTTGCCATCAGCGGTGTGATCAGTACGTCATAATCCTCGAAGAACTGGTGCCAGGCCCAGCGATAATGGGTCCGGGCCTCATTGGCCGCGCTGTAATCCCTGTAGCTGGCCACGCGGGCCCTGAGGTTCCGCGCTCTTTGGGATTGGTCCTCGGGTGACAGTCGACTGACTTCCTCATCGACCTGTCGATAAGCTTCGTCGGATGACCGTGAGGCCATGACCGACCAGAGCAGGGTTTCGTAGACCTCATGGGCCTTGGCGAGATCAAAGGCTGGCCTTGCGTCGTAATTTATTTTCCCGCCCGCACTGCGAATAATGTCCAAGACACCTTCAACACGAGCTTCACAGGCCTGGGATACAGGAGCAATCTCGTGGTTCACCATCGCAGCGACGCGTAAATCTCCCAATGTGTCGAAACTGGGCGGGTTCAGGTTCAGGCTGTAGCCCGCTGACATGATTTCGTCAGGCCCCGCCTGTGCCAACAACAGTGTTTCCAGATCAGCTGCGCTGCGCGCCAGGGGGCCAATAACGGCGAGATCTGACTGCGCCAGAACCCCCGGCGCCGCATGGCCTCTGGGCGGTAATAGCCCCCAGGTAGGTTTGTGACCAAACACCCCACAGTAGTGAGCAGGATTGCGAATGGAGCCACCAATGTCGGACCCGTTGTCTATCCCGGAAAGGCCGGCGGCCATGGCGACGGCCGAACCTCCTGAAGAGCCCCCGGGCGTTGCGTTCGTGTCCCACGGGTTGTTGGTGGTGCCGTAGATGTCGTTGTAGGACTGGAAGTCAGCGAGGTCCAGAGGCACGTTGGTCTTGCCGAACAGGTTGACCCCGGCTTGCTTCAGTCGTTTTACTGACAGGGCATCTTCCGAAGCAACATGGTCTCTGAAAGCAGGGTTACCCCGCGTGGTATGCAGTCCCGCGACATCGAAACTCTCCTTGATGGTCATCGGTACGCCGTGGAGTGGGCCCCATCGATCGCCTCTTGCCAATGCGGCATCCGCGGCCTCAGCCCGTGTTCGGGCACGGTCTACATCGAGTTCGATGATGGCGTTGAGCGCCGGGTTGTACCGATCGATCCGCTTTAGGTAGTGGTCCAGCAGCTCTACAGCGCTGAAGTCTCCCTTTTGCAGCCCGGCGGCCAGCTGTAGACCACTTGAAAAGGCAATGTCACTCATCGTCTCACCCGGTATGGAGGGATCACGGCACCCTAAAACAGGGCGGTTGGTCAAACAAGCCTTGGCTCGGCGGTGCCCCAGGCCGGCAAGGGGTGCTCAGACCATTTGGCCGGGTTTGTCATGCAGATTAACCTGAGGCCTCCTCGTTCATCACTGCTGTGGGCGTTAGAGGCAGTCACCGGATCAAAAAACGACCTCAATCAGGCCTCCGGGGCGAGAAATCCGTGTTTTTGTCAGGTTGAGCCGCTTAATCTGCGGCCGCCCCTTCAGTTAAACCCTAGGATGTGGTAAATAGCGCACACCAAATTGCTTGGTCCCGTGGGACGCTGTCCGACGGGAGCGATCTAGACGTCTTTGTCGCCTTTTCACGATGTATCGCGGTCAGGAATCCGATCCGTTTTGGATCGTGGTTTCGGTACCGCACAGGCGATATGGATGAGCACATTCAGGACTAAATTTCCGACAGGGTGACAGAGACCATGGCAGACCTATCCCTCTACCGAAACATCGGCATCTTCGCGCACGTCGATGCGGGTAAAACGACAACCACCGAACGCATACTTAAATTGACCGGGAAAATACACAAGACCGGTGAGGTGCATGACGGTGCAGCAACTACGGACTTCATGGAGCAGGAGCAGGAGCGTGGCATTACCATCCAGTCTGCAGCGACAACCTGTTTCTGGAATGACCACCGCCTGAATATCATTGACACCCCCGGACACGTTGATTTCACCGTAGAAGTCTATCGATCACTTAAGGTACTCGACGGCGGTGTGGGTGTGTTCTGTGGCTCGGGTGGCGTGGAGCCGCAATCAGAAACGAACTGGCGCTATGCCAACGATTCTGAAGTATCGCGACTCATTTTCGTCAACAAGCTGGACCGGGTTGGTGCTGATTTCTACCGCGTCGTTGAGCAGGTCAAAAAGGTACTCGGAGCCAACCCCCTTGTGATGACCCTCCCCATTGGTCGGGAGGATGAATTCACGGGTGTGGTGGATGTCCTGACTCAGAAAGCATACATCTGGGACGACACCGGCCTGCCTGAGAATTATGAAGTCACCGATATCCCGGCAGATCTTGTGGACGATGCAGCCGCTTATCGTGAGGAGCTGATCGAAGCGGCTGTCGAGATGGACGACGACGTGATGATGGCTTACATGGAGGGCGAGGAGCCTTCGATTGAGGACATTAAGCGCTGCATCCGTGAAGGGACTCGCACGCTGAAATTCTTCCCCACCTACTGTGGTTCTGCGTTCAAAAACAAAGGAGTCCAGCTGGTTCTGGATGCCGTGGTCGATTACCTGCCCAGCCCGACCGAAGTCGATCCCCAGGATCTTACTGACGAAGAGGGAAATGCCACGGGCGAGAAGGCTGTCGTGTCGACTGAGGAGCCCTTCAGGGCGCTTGCGTTCAAGATTATGGATGACCGCTTTGGTGCGCTGACCTTTATTCGTGTGTACTCAGGAAAGATCAAAAAGGGCGATACCATTCTGAATTCAGCGACCGGTAAGACCGAGCGCGTAGGCCGCATGGTAGAAA
>JAKMEU010000218.1 GCA_022425845.1 Luminiphilus sp.
TTCCATCGAAGAGGCAATCGCCCCGTTTTGTAACATCAATTTTTCGGGTCCCGGTGGGCTTAAGCACATCACCGCCCGGGACTATCGAAGTCAGATTCTCGCTTACCATAATCGGGTGCTTGCCAACCGGCCTATAGAGGCCTTCAGTATCGTCAGGGAGCCTGTGGAGTGGCTATTCAGTTGGTATCGCTACCGCCAGCGTAAAGACATCATGAACCCTGACCACCCTTTCCACCGCAATTACACTGGCAATATGAGCTTCGAGGCTTTTGTCGAAGCCTATCTGGCGGAAGGCAAGCGCCCCGGTGTCGCCAATGTGGGAAATCAGGCGCGTTTTCATACGCTGGCGGACGGGTCTGTAGGAGTGGAGCGCATTTTTGACATGAGTCGACTTGATCTTGTGGCAGCGTATCTATCAAGCAAGCTCAATCGACCTATCGAGCTGCCCCTTAGAAACAAAGCCCCGGAGATGGCCATGGAACTGGGGGATGCTCGACAAGCTATGCTGAGAAGCGCCATGGCACCGGATTACGCCCTGTACGAAAGCGTTTTAGCGAATGATGGTGAGTTGGTTACTTCGGTGGGGTGACGTCATTGGGTGGCTGGAGCCCGGGATCCTCCGGCGTTTCGGTGGTCGCTGATGAAGTCTTCATTTCCTGAAGCGCCCTCTGAATCTGGGGCCCGGATGGGTGGGCCCTGACGGCGAGTTCTAGTAGTGCTAAAGCACCCTCGTGGTCATCGGGACGACTTTGCCTGAATTTTCGATAAAGCGTCATCAGGGTGCGGGCATCCTCCCGCTCTAAAAACCGGTCACTGCCCATGTGGTCTGAGACCAAAGCCGTCAGCAGATCGGCCAATACGTCTTCAGTGACTGCCGCCTCGTCCGGGTGCGCTTCAGCGACGGTCGTGGTACTTCTGTCCCTCAAGTCGGTCCGGTGCGGCGCCCACTCGGACAGAAACCGGCTGTTACTGTCGACGAAGCGCTGCCGGACCTGCTCCTTGGCACCCTGGGGCACCGGAACTTTGCCAAGACTGTCCAGACGGTCCACGGTTTGCTTCAGGCGTAGGTTGAGTCGATTAACACCTGCCTTTTCCGGCTTCCAGTGGGGCACGGTCTGGTTGATGGCACGATAAAGCCTGGCCTGATGCCCTGCCAGGGATTCGTTGGCTCGGGTCACAGAAGGATCAAGCTGATCAAAATCTGGAGGCTGAGGCCAGGTCTGCAGAAAGTCCCTGCGGATATCCCCGTCGGGGAACGCAGCCCGATCGAAAACCCGGAAGCAGCACCGTGCGGCTCCAAATATCCTCGCCCATTGGGCACCCGTGTTCGCATGGTTGTAATTGCGACGTTCTGGCGTGATCCCTTCCAAATACCTGTCCAGTGGTTTGGTAAACGCGATACGCAGCAGGGTGCTGTACAGGCTGACCGCCATGTCGGCCTGATCCCGGAAGTAACAAACGACGGTTGTGGTATCGAATACATCATCCAGAAAGGTTTTGACCCTCAGAATCTCCTCATCTGAATGCAGTCGACTGTGAAAGTGTTCTGAGGTCAGGATGATCGTATGGTGGTGCGCATTTGCCTCGTCGATTTCGGCGCGCAACTGATCCTCGAAACCTTCGAACAACCTCTCTTTTTGCGCAAGAGTGTTTACCTGCTGCCGTCGTAGCCAATCGTCGATACGGGTTTGGAACCAGGACACCAGCTTGCGGTTGTTGCCTTCTTTGGCGACCGTGCTGAGAAAAACCCCCTGTGAGGACAGCAGCGCTTTGTTGGCGTAAAGCCATCCCTGCAGCAGGGTGGTCGCTGTCTTTTCGGTACCAATGTGCAGGATACAGTCCATAACTGACCTTAACAGTTGCCCGTCGGCGACGTGAAACCCGGGTTAGACCCTTCTTGCAGCGGCTACCGATGGCTGCCGGTTGTCATGTAGCACCCTGACATCGATGTCTGTCAAAAATACGGCAGCAGGTGCTCGAAGCAATCATCCCGGCGCCCACAGCGAATGGGATTGTTGTAAATCCGCTCTTCCAGGGGAAGCCCCGCATAGCGCTCTTGGGTGTCCATGAGCTGAGCCACTCGCCAATGCCAGCGAAGGGCATCGTTGAAACCCCAGCCGTACAGGCACAGGCACAGCGCAACCGCCAGCATCCGCACGTTGGGAAGTCGGCCGCGAAGACGGTTACGCAGTCGCCAAAGCCCCGCCAGCAACACACCGGTGACCACCAGGAGATTGGCGACCGCGTTGGGGAACAGCATGCCATTAGCGTGGATGCCACGGACTTTATTGTTGGAGTAGCCCTGCCAGAGTGGCGGGTTGGTCCAGTCTTCGAAGATCTGTTCGGCGACCCGCCACCCGCTGTAAGGGCGGAGCTCCACACCCTTCAGCAGAATGGGGTTGCCGTTATTGTCGTGATCCGTCGGGTCACTGACAAAGCCGATGGCAAGGTGTGTTACCTCTCCGCGATAATTCTCGCCGCCGTAAGGCATGGCGACCTGGGTCACTTCATCCCAACTGCGATTCAGCTGAAGGCGATGAACGGTTCCGGGATCTGAGGCGACCTGCCAAAAAACAAAGGCATCGGACCAGGTCGTCAGGCCCGCTACGTCAAACTTGATGAAGGGATAGTCCTCGGCTTGAAAACGCAGCCGAAGTTCCAGAATAGCCGCGCCGTCCTGGTATTCGGTGATCAGCGCGGCACCGTCCTCGTAGCCGCCATTGCCAAAACGAACCGGCACAAACTGACTGCCGGGAAACGATTGGGTCGCCACGGTCCCCCGGTCCATGAAGGGCAGAAACTCCGGATGCAGTATCCTGAAAATGACAACATAGACCATCACCAGGACAGTTGCCGCCCCTCCAAATGCCAGTGCCGCTTCCTTTAGCGCGGGTACCCACACCCTCCTTTCCTGGCCAGATTCCGGGGGAGGGGGTTCGACACGATCGGTAGGTTCGGGGGTATCCATGGCACTCGGCTGGGGAGTCAGGGTAGGGCGCTGAACTGGCGCGCCTCCAAAGCAATCACTAATCCTAGCGCAGTCGCCCAATTCCATGAATACTTGACGCTTAACTTTGTTGCCGGACTTTGGCGGTTGAGTGGCCCGCCAGAGCTATAGTCCTCGACAGTCTTCATAGAGAGTGATGCGGTGAGAGATCCGATGGAACTGAAAGCCTGGGTGGCGGGGGTTTTGGCCACTGACACGGCGGAGCAACATGCCGTGGCGAACGAGGCACCGGTGCAGCTGGGGTTCAGTTTCGATTTGATTGCCGGCGATGCCAGTCCCAGAAAATACTATCGTATCGCCCTGTCGCCCAGCGACGACTACGCTACCAAAACGTGGATTGCTGTGGATGCGCCCAGCTCTGAAAAAAACCCGGAATTTCTGCATGTGCGAGCGCTATTTGAGGCCGCGGGGGTTCGCGTTCCCCACTTGATTGCGGCAGATCCAGACGCTGGCTTTCTGCTGCTTGAGGATCTTGGTGACGAAACCCTGCTGCCTCTCCTCAGTGCACAGTCGGTAGGCCCATGGTACGCGACGGCCCTCAAAACCCTGGCTCAGCTTGCCGAGATTCCGGTGGCATCGCGCGGTCTGGTGCATTATGACGGCTCGAGATTATTGACTGAATTGCAACTCTTCCGGGATTGGTTCGTGCCTAAATTACTGGGGCTGCCCTGGACGAGCACATTGGACGCTGGATTTACGGATCTCTGTAACGCTCTGATAGACAGTGCGGCTGAGCAACCCCAGAGAGTGGTGCACCGGGATTTTCACAGCCGAAACCTGATGGTCGTTGAAAAGGCCGAACTGGCGGTCATCGATTTTCAGGATGCCGTAATTGGCCCCATTACCTACGATCCCGTTTCCCTGCTCAAAGATTGCTACGTTCACTGGCCCCGGCAGCAGCAGATGACCTGGTTGTTCGACCACAAGCGCGAGTTGGTCGATCGCCAGAGCGTTTCTCCCGTGGACGACGCCATCTTTCTCCGATGGTTTGACCTGATGGGTCTGCAGCGCCATCTCAAGGTGTTGGGTATCTTCGCAAGACTTTGCCTGCGGGATGGCAAACCAGGTTATCTCAATGACCTGCCCCTGGTACTGGCTTACGTACTGCAGGCCCTCAATCTTTATGCCCCCGTGTCACCAGCGGTGGCCCGTTTTGAGGACGTTTTCCTTGAGGACGTGCTGCCGGCCTGCACCACCCAACCCTGGTATCGACAGGTAGCTATCTCTTGAAGGCCATGATTCTTGCGGCGGGACGCGGTGAGCGCATGCTGCCCCTCACGGCGCATACTCCGAAGCCCCTTCTGCCAGTGGGCGGTCGCCCCCTGCTCGAACATCACATCCTCAACCTGAGGGCCGCGGGCTTCGATGACCTCGTGGTCAATGCGGCGCATTTGGCCCCTCAAATTGTCGAATTTTGCGGTGACGGCAGTCGCTGGGGAATAACAATACAGGTTTCCGTAGAGGACGAGCCCCTTGAAACGGCTGGAGGCATCGTCAAGGCGTTGCCGCTGCTGGGGGATCGGCCTTTTGCCGTAATCAATGGGGATATCTGGAGTGATTATCCGCTGGTCGATTTGGCGGGTCATTTGGTTCCCGGCGCCGATGCCCACCTGATCCTGGTCGCCAACCCGTCCCACAACCCGGCGGGGGATTTTACCCTCAGGGGTGATCATGTTGTGCAGCCTTGCGAGGATACCCTGACCTTCAGCGGTATTGCTGTTTACGCCCCCGGCTTCTTCGCCAATGTCGGATGCGGAAAAGCGCCCCTTAAACCCTTGCTCGACCGGTCGGTTGAGGTGGGCAGGGTCCGTGGAGAGCACTACAGCGGCGGCTGGGTCGATGTGGGTACGCCTCAGCGCTTGCAAGCCCTTGATGAGGACTTAAAAATCTCGGGGAAGGGTTCCTGACAGGGCCTATTGGCTTGGCCATGGTCTACTTCAAGCTGTCGCCGAAAATGGGATTTTCATCATACATTTGCCTAAGGCCAGCCGTTGGAATGCGCTAATAATGTGGGTCGATTCAGGCATGAGCAACATCTGACGTGACACCAGTCCACAGCAGAATTGGAAGGGTTGCCAGGCGCGGGGCAGCGCTGGGCGTAGTCCTGTGCCTGCTGTGTGTCCCCGATGCCGCTGTGGCAAGTGATGCCCATGGGGTTTTCAACGGATTGTTGCAGTCGGTGAATCAGGCCCGGTCCGGATCGGGGGGCGATAAAGGCACAACAACCGCCAGAGGCTTTTACGCCAGCGACGTAGAGCCGGTGGTTCAGGCGAAGTGTGTTGTGTGCCATCAGCAGGGCCTGACGGCAGACCAGCAGGGTGCGCGCTTATTGTTCACTGACGACCCTGATTCAAATCATGAGTCTCTGGAGACCTTCATCAGCACCGATGGAGTGGGCGCCGACTGGCTGCTCGATAAGATCGTAGGAGACCTGGGTCACGGCGGTGGAGCTGTAGTAGTGCCGGGCAGCAGCGAATATCTTGCTTTTGCCGACTACCTGACCCTATTGGTGGGCGCCAACACGGATGACGGCACGGCGGGCGCCAGTGATTTGTGGACCGGTACAGCGCTGGAGGGTCGGGAGACGACGCTGCGGCGCGCGGCGATCCTGCTGGCGGGCAAGGTGCCCACGAACGCCGCAATTAATCGTGCGGTCCTATCCGATACAGCCCTGAAGGATGAGTTGATAAAACTCATGAAAGGAGACGACTTTCACGATTTCATTGTGACCGGCGCCGGAGATCGACTGCTGACCGATGGTTTGATGAATGGCATCGATTTCCAGTTTGATTTCCGTGGGCGCTTCCCTGAATTCTATGCCTTCGTGCTGACCCTGCCAGACGGAGTGCCAGAGGAACTTCAAACCGAGGAGTATTGGGACAAGCCTTTCCTTGAGCAAAATCAGGCCAGTAATGAGTTCAGGGTGGCGGTGATACAGGAACCCCTGGAACTCATTGCCCATATTGTCGAGCGCAATCTCTCTTACAAAAAAGTGTTAATCGCCGACTACACCATGGTGAATGCCTTCAGCGCTATCGCCTACCAGTCGGATATTACGTTTGACGAGCCCCTCACGGATGAAAATGGATTTTATGATCGCAGCACGTTGACGGCCTTTCAGCCAGCGAAAAATAAGGGCCATATCCCGTTTACCGATGACAGCTATTTTGATGAGGAGACAGGGGACTACAACGTCAGTGAATTTCATAATTGGCCCCATGCCGGTATTTTGAGCACACCTGCCTGGTTGGGGCGTTATCCGTCGACGGATACCAACAGAAACCGTGCCCGGGCGCGGTGGACCTACTTCCATTTCCTTGACGTTGATATCGAAAAATCAGCGCCGCGAACTACCGACCCCGTGGCGCTGGCGGATACCAACAATCCGACCATGAATAACCCTGCCTGCACCGTGTGTCATGAACGTATGGATCCGGTGGCGGGTGCGTACCAGAGTTTCGGAAACGTAGGTCATTATCTCGACCAGCACGGCGGCCTGGATTCGCTCCCAGATTCCTACAAGCATCCCGAGTGGCATGGCGGGGAGGCGGGATCTACTGGCTATCAGGAGGGCGATACCTGGTACCGCGATATGCGGACGCCTGGTTTTGAGGGGGAGGAGCACTCGGGTGGTCAGGACAGCCTGCAGTGGCTGGCACAGAAAATAGCCGACGACCCGCGCTTTCCCCGAGCCACAGTCAAATTCTGGTGGCCTGCCGTGTTTGGCGCTGAGGCTCTGGCCGCACCGGCGGATCGGAGCCTACCTGACTACGAAGCCCAATTGATGGCCTATAACGCCCAGGAGGCCCTGATTGATGAGTTGGCGGCGGGCTTTGCAGCGGGCGGATTTAAACTCAAGAGCCTGTTGGCCGATATGGTGCTGTCCCGCTGGTACCGCGTGGCAGAAATTGAGGAACCCCTCAATGAAACGCAGGTGGCGGCGCTGGCGACGGTGGGGCGAGGCCGGTTGCTGACCCCGGAAGAGCTCGACCGCAAGAACAAGGCGGTATTCGGCCGAACCTGGGGTGAGTCCTATCAGGAGAGCGGCCACAGCTACCGACCGGTAACAAACTTCAGCCACCCCTGGAGTGGTTATGCCACGTTTTACGGTGGCATAGACGGTGCCACCGTGACGGAGCGCAATCGCGACCTGACGCCGTTGATGTCCAATGTGGCGGAAAAAATGGCTGTGGACCTGGCCTGCCAGGTTGTGTTGAGCGATTTCAATAAACCACGGGGGGAGCGCCGGGTTTTCAAACTCCTTGAGAAAGATACTGACCCCATGGCTCTGGCGCTGGCTGAGTATGAATTGCAAAGGGATTCTGGGCTGGAACAAAGTGAGCGGCAATTTTATGAGCGCACTCAGGATTTCAGTACAGGCGATGGCAAGGTGGTTTTCAATTTTCGTGACACTTCGCCCAACGGGTGTGTCCGGGATGACGAGAACAGCACGGACGACCGATGGGAGGGCTGGTGCTCCCATATGGGTGTCCAGCGTATCGAGGTTCATAAAAGCGGTCGTCGTGTCTTGTCCATGGATGCCGAGGAATTTCAGGATAGTAGTGCCTTCATCCCCGAGACCTGGACCGATAACGAGACCGGCGAGGTGCACGTTTCCGGCTGGTGGGACCAGCAGGATGACGGCTCGACGGTGTTTTTTGCCAACACCAACGGCAGCTTTTCCCTGGCATTTGATTTGGGGCCCGGAGATTACACGCTGACCGCGGATCTGGTCTCGTTCCTCAACGAGGGCCACCCCGAAGACTCCATTACGGCCAGTGTGGTTGTGCGCTCCCAGGTGTTTGACCCGACGACCGAGGGCGCGGTCACGTTATCACGCCAGCTTGACGCCTTATACCTGCAGGCGACGGGAAATGAACTTTCAAACGCGTCGAAGAGCCCACTACTGGATGCATTTGTTGCTTACGCCAGCGAGGTGTCGCGGGAGAGCAACTGGTATGAAGGACACTGTGACACGTGGCAGATTTGGGATAATTCCAATCCACGCACCAACGAGGAATGGCGTGCGCTTATGGGAGATCCCGTCGGTTCAATGCAGGCCTGGACCCTCATCCTGCACTCCCTGATGACCAGCTATCCCTACCTGCACGATTGAGCGAGCCAGAGTCCATGCCGAGTCGTTACCCACCCAAAACTTCCCGCCGCCGGTTCATAAAGACCATGGCGCTGGGTGCCAGCGCGCTGGCTGGCGCATCCGGATTCAGGGTCTGGGGCGCCGGGTCGGACCCTTACGAAGGCAAGCTGCTGGTCACAATGCAGCTTGACGGGGGCGCGGACGTCACGCAGTTGTGTGATCCCAAGGTGAATACCCCGGGTGAGCCAAAGATCAATCATTGGGCCGATATGGCCGATCCCGGTGAGATGGGTAACATCCTCTACGCTCCGGTTGCTGATAACGCCAACTTCTTCAATCGTTTTGGCGCGGATATGGTTGTCGTGAATGGGGTTGACGCCCAGACCAACTCCCATGAAACCGGACGTCTGTACAACTGGACGGGAAGCAACGCAGAGGGGCGTCCCTCTCTGACAGCACTCCATGCTGCGGCCAGCGCTCCGGATCAACCCTTGGCCTACTCTGTCTACGGAGGGGGCACGTCCCGCACCGCCGGCATCATCACCTATAACCGCTTCGATGATGTATCCCGGCTACGCGAACTGTCGAGGCCCACCGAGGCGCCCTGGGAGCCGGGTCGCCAGCAGCGCCCCGAAGAGGAGTTGTTCCGCGCCCAGCAGCTCACCAGTGATTCGGTAGCGGCCCTCTTTCAAAATCCGGGGCTTACGCCGCGCCAGCGTCGTAGCCTGACCAATCTGGAGGCAGCACGATCGGGGCGTGAAAGCCTGGCTCGACTCGCGGATTCACTGCCGGCTGCGGGTGATTTTGAGCAACCCGAGGAATTTCAGGTCGGTGAATTTAATTTCTGGTCCAACCTCAAACAGCAGATGCAGGGCGCTCTGCTGGTATTCCAGTCCGGTCTGGGTTCCAGTGCAGATCTTGTGCTGAGCGGTTTCGACTCCCACGACCAGCACGACGATATCCACGACGCGCTCTACAGGCAGTTTGCTGATGCCATGTACTTTTTTTGGGACTACGCCGAGCAACTTGGCCTAGCCGACCGCATTTTGCTGGTCGTGGGCTCCGACTTTGGCAGGACCAACTTTTACAATGATGGCAATGGCAAGGATCACTGGCCGATCGGTTCTTATATGATCATGGAGCAGGGCGCGCGATGGGGAAACCGCGTGGTGGGTGCAACGGACGAATTGCATTTCGCCCGCAGCATTGACCCTAATTCGCTGAAGGTTTCCGATGACGGGATTATCCTGACACCAGCCCATATTCACCAGGCGGTTCAGAAGCACCTGGGCATTGATAGCTTTGCCGGGTCAGTGGGCACCGCCCTGTCAGATATTGAGGACATTCCCCTCTTTTCCGCGAACAAGCAGACGACGATATAGTCGCAGTTAGAGGCGAACGATGGGGTCTGACAGGAAACGTCGAGACTCCAGCTCTGGTTCCAACTCCGATCCCTGATGTCTAAACGCGCTTTGAATTGGTACTGACCCGCGGTGTACCCGGCGAGCAGCCTGGCAGCCGGCGCATCAAACTTGGCCAGCGGTTCGGAATGATCGGGCTGAATTGACTGCTATGAGTTCACGAGGTAACCAGGCAAGGTCGCGGTGAGGGTCCGTCTACAGGTAAACTAAGCGACCAATCGCCAACCTTTGCCAACCATGACTGACTATCAAATTGCCCCTTCCATCCTATCTGCCGATTTCGCACGTCTGGGCGAGGAGGTAGAGGCCGTATTGGCGGCGGGTGCGGACATCGTCCATTTTGATGTCATGGACAATCACTACGTGCCCAATCTCACAATCGGCCCCATGGTGTGCTCTGCATTGCGCGGCCATGGCATTACAGCCCCCATCGATGTGCACCTGATGGTCCAGCCCGTTGACGCGCTGATTGGCATGTTTGCCGATGCTGGTGCTACTTACATCACCTTCCATCCCGATGCCTCGACCCACGTTGATCGCTCGCTGCAGTTGATTCGGGAGGCCGGCTGTAAGTCGGGGCTGGTCTTCAACCCCGCGGCACCACTGGATGCCCTGCGATACGTCATGGATAAGGTCGACATGATCTTACTGATGTCGGTAAACCCGGGCTTCGGGGGCCAGAAATTCATTCCGGCAACCCTCGACAAGCTCCGTGAGGCCCGTGCGCTGATTGAAGCCAGTGGACTCGATATCCGTCTGGAGGTCGATGGCGGCGTGGGCCCGGGCAATATCGCTGAGATCGCAGCTGCGGGTGCCGATACCTTTGTCGCGGGATCAGCCATTTTCAATCAGCCCGATTACAAGTCTGTGATTGATGACATGAGACGCGAACTCGCCCGCATCACGTCATGATGGATCAGCAAACCTTCAATCGGTGGGCGGCCGAGGGCTACCGTCGCATACCGGTGAGCCGCACGATCCTTGCCGACATGGAAACGCCCTTGTCGGCCTACCAAAAATTGGGCGCGGGCCCCGGTTCGTTTTTATTTGAGTCGGTCCAGGGCGGGGAAAAGTGGGGCCGATATTCGATTATCGGCCTGCCTGCTCGACGTTTCCTGCGTGTTGATGGCCAGTGTGGGTCTGAGATCGAGGCCGGGTGCGTGCAGCAAAGTGCTGAGGTTGAAGACCCTCTGGCCTGGATAGAGGCGCAGCACTTGGCCTACCAGAGTGCTCCCGTACCGGAGCTTCCGGTTTTCCATGGCGGACTGGTCGGATACTTTGGGTACGACACGGTCCGTTTCACGGAGTCAAAGCTGAGTCAGACGTCGCCTCCGGATGCGCTGGGGACGCCGGATGTTTTGCTGTTGGTGGCCGAGGAGGTGCTGGTCTTCGATAATCTGGCAGGCACACTGACCATGGTAATCAGTGCGAATCCTGAGGCACCGGATGCTCTGGAGCAGGCCCTCATCCGGCTCGATGCCCTGGAACGACGCTTACCCCAACCGGGCCCTGCACTCGGGGCAATAGATCTCAGCCAGCAGGATACGTCAGGGGTAGAAGCCCGCGCTCAACACCAGACGTCGCGGGCGGAGTTTGAGACCTGGGTGGTGCAAATCAAAGAGGCGATTCTGAGCGGTGACGTCATGCAGGCGGTGCCCTCCCAGCGGATGGCGGTGGACTTCTCGGCTAAACCCATTTCCCTGTATCGAGCGTTGCGGAACCTGAATCCCTCCCCCTACATGTATTTTCTCGATATGGGTGAGTTTCAGATTGTAGGGTCCTCCCCCGAGATTCTCGTTCGTGTTGAGGATCAACAGGTGACGGTTCGCCCTATTGCCGGCACGCGCAAGCGGGGCAGGGATGATGCGGAAGACGAGGCGCTGGCAAATGAGCTACTCGCGGACCCCAAGGAGATCGCAGAGCATCTGATGCTCATCGACCTCGGACGTAACGATGTGGGTTGCATTGCAGAGCCCGGAAGCGTCGAACTCACCGAGAATATGCTGATTGAACGCTATTCCCACGTCATGCACATTGTTTCCAATGTTACTGGCGTCCGCCGCCCGGGCCTGTCGACAATGGATGCCCTGCGCGCGACACTGCCGGCAGGCACGTTGAGCGGGGCCCCCAAGGTCAAGGCCATGGAGATCATTGACCAACTCGAGCCGGCCAAGCGCGGTATTTACGGAGGTGCAGTGGGCTATCTGTCCTGGGCAGGGGATATGGACACTGCGATAGCGATTCGTACGGCGGTTATCAAGGACGGCGTAGTTTATGTGCAGGCGGGGGCCGGGATCGTGGCAGATTCTGTTCCTGCTCTGGAATGGGATGAAACAATGAATAAGGCACGGGGAATGCTGCGTGCCATTGCAATGGTGGAATCACAGTGAGCAAAAACACAGCCCCTCCAAGAACCGCTGAGCAATTGGAAGCGGACATGGAGCTGGCTTTTCGAGAGGGTGACATTGGGCTTGTGGCTCTTCGGGCTTGGGAGGGCCTCGCTCGTTTCCCCGAACAGAGTTCGACCGCTCGCATTTACGTCAAGAAGAT
>JAKMEU010000221.1 GCA_022425845.1 Luminiphilus sp.
CTGGGCTGTGATCAATGATGTCGACCAACTTACCCGTGTAACACAGCATCATGCGACCGCCCTCGGACAGCGCTTTCTGCGTCAGCAGCATGCGCCGCACGTCCGGGTGAACAATAATCGGGTCCGCCGGTCCGTCGGGGTTCTTGGGTCCTGTCACCGAGCGCATTTGCAGTCGATCTTTGGCGTAGGCCAGGGATTTTTGATAGCCCAATTCCATGTGCCCCAAACCCTGCAGTGCCGTGCCGATGCGAGCGGTATTCATAAATGTGAACATCGCCTGCAGTCCCTGGTGGGGTTCCCCAAGGAGATAGGCGTTAGCCTCATCAAAGTTCATGACGCAGGTCGCGTTACCGTGTATCCCCATTTTGTGCTCGATCGAGCCACAGCGAACCGCGTTACGCTCACCAATGGAACCGTCCTCATTGACATTGAATTTGGGGATGATGAACAACGATATGCCTTTCACGCCCATGGGCGCATCGGGCAGGCGGGCCAGAACGATGTGGACAATATTTTCGGTCAGGTCGTGTTCACCCGAGGAAATAAAGATTTTGGTACCTGAGACCCGATAACTGCCATCACCATTGGGCTCTGCCTTGGTCCGCAACAGCCCGAGATCCGTGCCGCAATGCGCCTCCGTGAGACACATAGTCCCTGTCCAGGCGCCCTCGACCAGCTTATTGAGATATTGGCTCTTCTGTTGGTCTGTGCCGTGGACTTTGATGGTGTTGACCGCACCGTGGGACAGTCCCGGGTACATGCCCCAGGCCCAATTGGCCGTGCCCCTCATTTCCGCAAGGACAAGCGATAACGATTCTGGGAGTCCCTGTCCCCCATAGGCAGGGTCGTTGGCAAGGGCGGGCCAACCGCCTTCCACATACTGCTGATAGGCTTCCCTGAACCCCTTGGGCGTGGTGACCTCGCCATTGCTCCAGGTGCAGCCCTCCTCATCGCCAACAGCATTCAGCGGCGACAGAATATTGGAACAGAACTTGTCGAATTCATTGAGAATGGCGTCGATAAGCTCTGCATTTACATCCTGACTACCCGGCAGTGCCTGGTAGTGGTCGTCATAGTGAAACAGTTCAAAAATATTGAATTGAATATCCCGGAGGGGGGCTTGGTAATTGCTCATTTAACCTGACCTCTATCGCGGTCCTCTATGACCGCTTTTTTCATCAACCACTTAAAAACCCCAGCTAACTACCCGCATCAGCGGGTCGGCAGCGACGTTAGAAACTGGACCAAAATTAGACTGTTCTGCTGCGTTCGACCGGGTCAGGGTTCATTCAGAACCTACCTTGCAGACCGTCAGAACCATACCTACCAGAACCACCAAGAAGGGAATCATATTCGGACAGCGAAGACTACACCCTTATTCGGCTGGAACTCATGACGTGGAAGTGCTTGGATCGGGTCGCCATCGATTGCTGATGCCCCCAAGGGCAATGACCCCGCTTCTGCTCCCCCACCTGCTCGCAGTCCGCTACCGAAACTCCGCGAGTCGCTGCGCCGTATCGAGGATTTCCTGGTATTCAGATTCCAATTCCAGCTTCAATGCCTCGTCCATGGCATGCCCTCCCTCACTCACTCGGTACAGATCTTTCATGGCCGCCACTGCAGCGCGGGAATTACCCGCGATCTGTGCAACGCGCGCGGAGACCAACGCATCCAGTTCGCTTGAACCGGAGACCGATTTATTCACGAGGCCCAGTTGCTCTGCCTCATCGCCCCGAAACACCCGTGCCGTGTAGGACAGTTCCCGGGCTTTTCGCAGTCCTATGGCCTGAGACAGGGTCTGAGACATCCCCCAGGTCGGTCGCAAGCCAAACCGAGTGTGGGTGTCGCCAAATTTCGTGTCATCGGTCGTGAAAATAAAATCACAGTGCAGCGCAAGTTCCAGCGCGCCGGTAAAGCAGGCCCCATGCACCTTGGCAATGACCGGCACCGAAGCACTGCGAATAGCAGTGAACGCCTGTTTCGCCGGGCCATCAAACAGGTCTCCAATTCGCCCGTACGCCGGCTCTATATCCTGTAGCACCTTTAGATCCACGCCTGCGGAGAATGCCCTGCCCTGCCCCTGCAAAACAATCGCACAGACTGCCTCATCTGCACTGGCCTGATTGACCAGGGCCGCAAGTCCGGTCAGCATCTCCGGGTGCAGGGCATTCATAGCGTCCGGTCGATTAAACCCAATGGTGAGCACACCCCCATCGCACTGGACCATTAGTTTCTCGGTGTCGACCGTGTAGTCTTGACTCATGCTGTTATGAACCTGATCAGAATTTTCCAAAGAATAGCGCCTGTCGGGATCGGTACTCCACCATTAATAGCCCGGCAATCGCCCAGCGACTGGACGCCCAGAGACTGAAAACCTGCGACTGATAGCCCAAAAAATTGGGCAGCAACGTCGCAAGACTGGAAAAACATGCAGACGGCTTGCGACATTATTCGAGGCCAAACACCCCCGGGCTGGTCACTATCCCAGCAGAGCCTGCGAGGTTAACGTAATCCGGCTTGGCGTTACCCCTGTTGAGGATCCGTTGGAAACATCCCTTTATAACGGCCGGTCAATCCCCAAATCGTCGCTCAGTGCAAACCAGCGCAGGGGCTCGGGGTGCTGAGGCAGGGGAGCATCCGATCCGGAGGCTTTGGCGCTTTCTCTGAGCATGATGCGCTCCCCTTGCTGCAGCAGATCATTCCAGTCCCAGTTATTGGCAACAGCACTGGCGCCAACCCCCGGATGATAAAGCCCTTGGTCAAGGTCCACGGGTAAAAACCTCTCTGCACCTTTGACCTGCCACAGCCCGGTGGTGGCATCAAACCGGTAGTGGGGAAGCAGACACCAGCCATGTTCTGCCACCAACTCGATAGCCCGGAGCAAATACTCGAATTCATCCTCGCTGATAAAGTAGTTGAAGTTGAGCCTCACCCAGCCCGGACGAAAAATGACGTGTCCCGCGGCGATTTGATCTTCGATGGCGAGGCTGTAGGGCATATCCATCCCGAGCAGGGAGTGGCCGTAGGGGCCCGCGCAGGAACAACCACCACGCACCTGAATGCCGAATAAATCATTGAGCACCGAGACGACATAGCCGTAATGCAAATCTCGCTCAGCATGCTTGAACCTCAGAGACAAAATGGCGAGACGCGGCGCCTCAGTCGGGCCCAGAATCTCCAGATTGTCGCAGCGAGACAGTCGCTGAATAGCTCGTCGAATGAAGGAGCTCTCACGCTGAGTGATCTCTTCAAAACCCACATCCTGCTGAATTTTAAACGCCAGACCGGCGCGGATCGACTCAACTATAGCCGGCGTGCCCCCCTCTTCACGTCGCTCAGGGTCGTCTACGTAAGTGTGATGCTCTGGACTTACGTAACGAACGGTGCCGCCACCCACCGTAGTCGGCACGGCGTTGGTTATCAGATGTTCCTTCACCACCAGCACACCCGGGGTACCCGGATCTCCCACAAATTTGTGGGGTGAAATAAAAACTGCATCCAGGGGCAGTGCTGCATTCATATCGATGGGCACATAGGGCGCCGCCGCCGCGTAGTCCCAAAACGCCAGTGCGCCATGGCGTTTGAGCAGTGCGGTCACCGATTGCACGTCGGTCATCAGCCCCGTGACATTGGAGGCGGCAGAAAAACTGCCAATCTTCAGTGGTCTGTCCTCATGTTGATCAAGGGCATGTTTAAGCGCGCCCAAATCCAGCAGCCCGCTTTGATCGAGGGGAATGGTTACCACATCCACATTGCTTTCGCGCCAGGGCAACTCATTGGAGTGATGCTCATAGGGGCCGATAAACACCACCGGTCGCGCTGCAGGCTTTTCGCCAGCAGGCTGTTGGGACCTTAGGTCGAGAATATCCACCAGCTTATTGATCGCCGATGTCGCGCCCGAACCGCAGAAAATCACCTTGTCACGGGGCCCTCCACCGACAGCACTGCGAATGATGTTTCGCGCCTGCTCACGCAGCGCGGTAATTTGAGCTCCGGTGAACGTTGTCTCGGTATGGGTGTTGGCGTAATAGGGCAGCACCCGATCTCGAATGAAATCCTCCACGAAGGTCAGAGCGCGGCCAGAGGCCGTGTAGTCGGCGTAAACCAGTGGGCGTGAGCCAAATGGCGTCTCGATAGGGGTGTAGCTGCCGATAATAGACTGACGAATGCGCTGGATCAGTGGTGACACCGTAATCTCCCGTTGTGCTCTTTTACCCCGAAAACCAGCTTGGAGTTTAGTCCCACCCAGAGGGAACATTGTCTCTTTTTTTCCGAATTATCTTTATACATCGAAATTTTTTCTCGTTTTTGATATTTTTAATGAAACAAATAGCCGAATTTAAGCCATGAACAAGATCGACCGGGCACTACTGGCCCACATGCAGCGAGACGCCTCCCTGTCCCTTGCGGAACTCGCCGACCTGACGGCCATCTCCAAATCAGCATGCTGGCGGCGTATTCAAAAACTAGAGACCGATGGCGTTATCCGAAAACGGGTTACCCTGCTCAACCCGGCAGCCGTGGGCGTGCCGCTTACCGTCTTCATTTCTGTGCGCACCAATCAACACAACCAGGCATGGGCTGAAAATTTCAGGGCGGTAGTAGCGGATATCCCGGGAGTTCTCGAGGTTTATCGAATGGGCGGCGAGATTGACTACCTGATCAAGGCTGCCGTGGAAGACATGCCCGGTTACGATCGGCTTTATCAAGCGCTGATAAAGGCCGATTTGTTCGACGTGAGCGCCAGCTTTGTTATGGAAGCACTTAAGGAAACGACCGAACTGCCGTTGGATGCAGGTTAAGGTGTAACAAAACAGGCAACCCCACATTGGGAGGACCGCCATGGGCGAGAAAAGACTGACGGGAAAACGCGTATTGATCACCCAGTGCGAAGCG
>JAKMEU010000232.1 GCA_022425845.1 Luminiphilus sp.
AACAATGACCAGGCCCATCTTTGGAAAATCGAAGGTGAGTGAAGCCTGCCAGCTGTCCTCCTGCTCCAGTTCGCGGGGGGCTCTTTCAAACTGCATTTTCAGGTCAGTAAATGACTCACCCAGCTGAACAGGTAAGGTGAATACCCAACGCTGTGCACCCTCGTCCTGAGGCAAGGAAGCCAGTTGCTGCTGCGCGATGCCGTTAAGCAAGGCTGTGGCTTTCTCGACTATTTGATGCAGCGCACGGGTCTCGGCCAGCTCTGGCTCGAGATCGTCTGCCAGCGCCAATGCCAAGGTCTGCAACTGTGACAGACTCGCCTTTCCGGATTGACGCGCTCGACCGAGTCGACCGCTGTAAAGATCAGCCTCGGTGAATAGACCCGAGTCCTGAAGACCCCGCTTGATGGCACCGGGCGTCAGCCCTTCCGGACGAAGCACACGGCCGCGCAACTCTCGAACGATCTCCTGCATTTCGGGAGAGCCAAATCGCGAGGGCAGCGCGGCCAGTTGATTCAACAGGCTGGCGGGCTGCATGGAACCCAGCGCCAGGGTCGTCTGCACTGCCCGCCCGCTCGCATCCGGTCGCGGCTGGCCACTGTCAGGGATTCGCCGTAACACCACGTCCTGCCCGACCTGCTTTACTTCCAGCGCCAACCGCGTGCCGGGCTGCACCGGCAGATCTGAACTGACCGCAAAGGTTTTCCCCGCAACCGACAGCACCAGACCGCCATTGGGTCGGGTATCGACCACAAGGGCTGTCAGTTGCTGACCCACGCGCCAGTTGCTCAGCTGCACTCCAAAATTGCGCTGGTCAACTCGAGCGGGGGTCAATGTGAGTTGCAGTTCTTCCAAACCTGTCCAGCTCCACGTTGACAGTTAAATACGCTCTAAAGCTTCTTGATTATCGGGCGCTCTAGGATACGATGACTTGAAGGTAATCGGTGCATCGGTTTCCTGAGGCCCTTCAAATAGTGTAAGCGGCAGATAAGCGCATGGATTTAGCGACTCTTATTGGATTAATTGGTGCGATGGGCGTCGTAGCGGCGGCTATTTACACCGGAGGCTCCGCACCCACCTTCTTTAATCCCCCCTCAATCTACATTGTTCTCGGCGGCACCTTCCTGGTCGTCATGGTGAAATTTTCCCTGAAACAATTTCTGGGGGCCTTCAAAGTCGCAGGACGCGCCTTCTCAAACAAAGACCACGATCCGGAAGCTCTCATCGCCGAAATCGTTAACCTTGCCAACATTGGTCGTAAGGAGGGCTTGCTGGCCCTCGAGAAAGCCACCATTTCTGAAGATTTCCTCAAGGACGGGATTCGCATGCTGGTTGATGGCACCAGCCAGGAGGTCGTCAAGGCGGTAATGGCCAAAGACATGCAGCAGACTATCGATCGACACAACTGGGGTGAACGGGTATGGCGCGCAGCGGGTGACGTAGCACCAGCGATGGGGATGATTGGGACTTTGGTTGGGCTTGTGCAAATGCTTTCCAACATGAACGACCCCAAGGCAATAGGTCCTTCCATGGCCGTTGCGCTGCTGACCACGCTTTACGGCGCTGTTTTGGCCAACATGATTGCACTGCCCATCGCCGACAAACTGCACTTGAGAAAGAGCAATGAAAAGCTGATCCACTCCATGTGTATCGACGGCGTACTGGCCATTCAGGCCGGGCAGAATCCGCGGGTTATCGAGAGCATGCTAAAGGCCTATCTGGATCCGGCCAGCCGAGACAAGCCGGCCAGCAAGGGCAAATGAGCGACGAGGACGAGGAAGAAAAAGCACCGGGTGCACCCCTGTGGATGGCGACCTTTGCTGACCTCATGTCACTGCTGATGTGTTTCTTCGTGTTGATCCTGTCCTTTTCAGAGCTCGATGTCATCAAGTACAAACAAATCGCCGAATCCATGAAGGATGCGTTTGGCGTGCAGCAAAAGATGGAGCTGACGTCGATGCCCAAGGGCACCAGTGTAGTCGCTACAGAGTTTCAGCCGGGCATACCCCAACCCACTCCCATCGAAACCATACAGCAGGTGACAACGAATCAGGACCTCAGCTCGCTGCGCATTGGTAATCCCGATGCAGACGAGTCCGAAGCCCGGGAGGTCAAAGACCTGATCACCGAAGAGATGGAACGCCTGATCGAGGAGACCGAACTCGATGCCGACAAACTTCGCCGCCTGTTGCAGGCAGAAATTGAGGCGGGGCAGATTGATGTGGAGAGCGAAGCGCGCACCATCATCATTCGAATTCGGGAAAAGGGTTCGTTTGCCTCAGGGTCTGCACAGCTCGACATCGCATTTTTAGCCGTACTCGACAAGACCGGTCTCGCACTTAACGAAATTAAGGGCAGTATCTTCATCGAAGGTCATACCGATAATGTACCCATCGATAATGGGCGTTATGGCTCCAACTGGGATCTTGCCGCTGCCCGGGCCGTAGCAGTGGCAGAGCACCTGCTGGAAGGCCCGAGGATGGATCCGATTAGACTCACCATTTCAGGCCATGCCGACACACGTCCGCAGGCGCCCAATGATTCCTGGGAGGGCCGCGCGCAAAACCGTCGGGTTGAAGTCATTGTCAAGCAACCCCTGGACGACAGCCAGAGCGCACTCATAAAGGAAATGCGCGAGACCAACCCGGAAATGGTCAAGGCGCTGGACGAGACTGATTTGAATGCCAATAATTTTGAGGGTCCCTAGGATGGCCAGAGCGAGGGATATCAGATCACCAGCCGGTGCCAAGGCTGGCCTGCCCGGCAGCAGGCAACGACTGGCCGATACGGGACATTCCGGACAGGAGGAATGAATCGCCATGACTGACATTGACCAGAGTAGCGAGGGCGATAGCGAGAGGGGCTTCTTCCGTATTGATGATGAGCTTCGCATGAACTGGATCAAGCTCGACCCCGATATCCCTCGCTCCCCCACGGACCGCGAAGATGAGCTGCGGGATCTTAATCTGGAACTGCACAACCTTATTTCCACAGCGTTTGGCGATTCAGCCGTCTTGGGCGAAGCTCTGGGGCTGCTGAATCGAAAAATCGAGCTGCTTACGGGCAATGAGGACGGCCCCACACTCGATTTCAAACCCGTCCCGGTGAACCTGAGTGGATCGGGGCTGGCATTCGCCTGTGACGAGCCCCTCCACCCAGAGGAACTCATTGAGGTCACCATGCTGCTGCTTCCCGCTAACACGATTGTCCGTGTGCAAACCCGGATCATTCGCACCACGGCCTACCCCGATGACGACTGGACCTATTGGGTTCGTGCAAAATATGAACCCAGGCAGGAAGTCGTCACCGAGCAGATTGTGCAACATGTCAGCCTGCGTCAAATGCAGAACCTCGCAGCGAGGCGGGATTCAACAGGCGGCGTCGATGAAGGTGGAACTGGCGAGAGCTAAATCACGTCCAGTCTGTGAGTTTGGAGCGCAACCGGGCAACGGCCTGCCCATGAATCTGGGACACTCGGGACTCGCTGACATTGAGCACCAGTCCAATTTCCTTGAGATTAAGCCCCTCTGTGTAATAGAGGGACATCATCAGGCCCTCTTTTTCAGGCAGTCGACCAATGGCCTCTACCAAGGCCTCTCGGCGCGCAATGTCAAAGACCAAGTCAGTGGTGCCATCACCCTCTTCCGATACGTCCAGTTCATCGAGCTGCGCAATACGAGCACAGGCGAGCTCCCCGGATAACTGTTGGTAGCTTTCGAGGTCCATGCCCAGCTGGTCTGCTATCTCCTGGTCAGAGGCGGATCTGCCTACGCGCTGCTCGATCGCTTCAATAGCCGCGGATACCCGACCCAGATCCCGCTGCACGCTGCGCGGCAACCAGTCGCGTCCCCGCAATTCATCGAGCATGGCGCCGCGTATACGTATCGTGGCATAGGTGGAAAATGCGGCGCCTGAATCCTGTTGGTGGTCATCAGCAGCTTTGAGCAGACCGATAAGCCCTACCTGAATCAAATCATCCATTTCGATGTGCGCAGGCAGGCGCACCAACAGCTGCTGTGCAATTCGTTTAACCAACGGCAGATGTGCACGTACCAGGGCATCGCCCTGATCCGCGCCACAGGCGCCGTATTCGGATAGCTTGGCGCTAGTGCCGCGGTGCACTGGGCTGTCGCAGTAACTGTTCAACGAAGAACCCCATACCGGGAACCGCGCCATCGTAGATATTGCGGCTTAGCCGCCGCCCCGCGTCTCGAATCGCCACGGCGGCCGGTGAGCGCGGATACATACTGACCAATGCTGCACGCTCCTGCACAGCTCGCCGTAGATAGGCATCCGTGGGGATCGCACCCAGATAGCCCAGCTCAACATCGAGATACTTGTCGGCCACCGTCGTCAGGCGATTATAGACCTGACGCCCCTGAGACGGATTATCAATTTGGTTTGTCAGGATTTCGAAACGCCGAACACCCCGTTCATTGCGCATGACCTTCATGAGCGCATAGGCATCGGTGAGGGAGGCCGGCTCATCGCAAACTACCACTACAACGGTTTTACACGCTGAAACAAATGTTTGTACTGTCGTATCGATACCGGCACCGGTGTCAACTAACAAAACATCCGGCGCTTCAATTTGCTCGGAGAACGAGCGAACCAGCTCGTTCTGCTCAGACTGGTCAAGTGTCGCAAGCCGAGCAACACCCGATGATGCGGGTACAACTCTCAGCCCTTCAGGACCCTCAACAATCACATCGGCCAGCTTGTGCGTGCCCGCGACAACGTCAGCCAGGGTAGGCCCAACCGACATACCGAGAATGACATCAACATTGGCAAGGCCCAGATCGGCATCAAGAAGCAGTACATCAAGGCCCTCACGAGACATCGATACGCCCAAATTGACGGCGATATTGGTCTTGCCCACGCCACCTTTACCGCCTGTGACGGCGATTACCTGCATGGATTTCTCCTTCCTGAAAATGCTCTCATACGCGCCCTGACGGACGGGCATGGCGGGCATTGTTCCCGTATCGTAGCGCAGACCGTACATAACTGTCAGACCGCCACTTTGAGTTGGTTGGCCTGGCGCTCCAAACGTCGCTTGGCAAGTCTTTTGGCATTTGTCAGCATTTCGTTACCTGATACCGGCAACACACGCTCCACGCGCAAATCAAAGCGACCCGCCAGCGCAAGTTCTTCGGTCACCACCACATCAATGATGGCACCCAGCGAACTGGCCTCATCGACCTTGGTTGTTACAACGCCGGCGAGAGGCAAGCCCGTGGTGTGAGCCATGATCTCTCGTAAATGATCGCTGCTAGCGTTAGCCGGCAGCGTGACAAAGGCCGCCAGGCCGCCGCGCTGCCGAGCCAGAAGGCTGAGCACGGGATCCTGTGAACCACGGCCCGGACTCAGGGCAGGTGTATCGATAATGATCTCCCGCGCCCAGCGGCAGTTCGAGAGTATCGCGGCGAGTTCATCATGCTGTTCGGCACCGTATTGCCGAATGTTCAGGCGAGCGGCCAGATCTGTCAGCAGGGTCTCCTGCCGTTGATCGCCGCAATGCACCACTACAATCTGGTCCGGAGCATGGCGAGATGCAGCAGCCTGTAACAGTGCCTCCGCCGTTCGCGTCTTACCGCTACCGCTGCCACCGATAACGGCTTTGACCCTGAATCCAGACAACTCCTCATCGGATAGGCTATTCAGGCGCTCAATCAAATGCTGTGTGACGGCGTGCCAGGCCGCCTCGAGACCCGTCGCGCCTGAAACGCTGTCCGCGAGCTCACCCGATAACACCCGGCCCAGGCCGAGGGTGGCGAGTCGCTGAGCAACCGTGGCCACAACGGGGGGACTACCGGCACTGTCCTGCCATCGCCGCTCTCCGAGTGCCTGTTGCAGTGTTTCCCTCAAACTTGCGAGTTCACGTTTTAGCTGTGCAAGCTGGATCTCATTCTCTGTGCCCGCCGCAGCCACCGAATTCGATGCCTGTGACAACTCCGGTAAACCGTCGGTGGCACAGATCTCAATGCCGTCCCCGGTACGCCGGCTGGACAGCACAAGGGCATCGGGACCCAGATGCTGCCGGACCTGATCGAGGGCTGAGCGGTTGTCCCTGCCGGTAAATCGCTGCACGTTCATGCCTTATGTCTCCTCAAATGCGACGGAAAACCGACGCTTTTACCTTATCTATCCCTGTCTATGCAGATACCGTGCCAATCAGGCATTACCGCCCACTGTGGTGACCACGCGGATGCTTTTATCGGCGGGGACCTCCTCATAGGCAAGAATGTAGAAATTGTTCATCCGGCCCCGGAGTAAACGGGACAGGAAGGTGCGGATCAGGCCTGATACCAACAGCACGGGACCGGCCCCCTCACTCTCCATGCGCGTTGCGGCATCACCGATGCTGCGTACCAGGTTGTCGAGCAGGTTGGGCTCAACAATGCCGCGATTTTGCTGCAGCGACTGACCAATCATCTGTTCGAGCTGCGCGTCCAGCACCATCACGGGAAGCTCATTGCTCATACCGTTGACTGACTGGAAGATAGAGGCACCAAGCGCCACCCTGACCGAGGCGGTCAAACCATCGGGATCCGTATCGGGCCCCCGGTGGCTGGCGAGGGTCTCAGCAATGGTCCGCATATCCCGAATGGGCACACCCTCCTCGAGCAGGTTGTGAACCACGCGGGTAATGTCGGCGAGGCTCATGGTGCCGGGCACCAGGTTTTCCACCAACTTGGGAGACGTTTGCTTGAGGCGATCCAGAAGCTGTTGAACGCCATCCTGACCGATCAATTTCTGGGCGTTATTCCTCAGCAATTGACTCAGGTGTGTGGCGATCACGGTACTGCTGTCAACAACGGTATAACCCGCGGTTTGGGCTGCATCCCGCTGCAGGGGATCAATCCAAAGCGCATCAAGACCGAAAGTAGGATCTTTCGTCTTAACCCCCTCGATCTCACCAAAGACCTGCCCCGGGTTGATCGCCAGTTCTCGGTCTGGAAATACTTCACCCTCACCCATCGACACCCCATGAACGCTGATGCGGTACTGGGTGGGTCCGAGATCAAGGTTGTCCCTGATATGCACCGAATCGATGAGGAATCCAAGCTCCTGGGACAGCTTCTTGCGAACGCCTTTAATACGGCTGAGCAGGTCGCCACCCTGATTGGTATCGACCAGGGGAATCAGCCGATAGCCCACCTCAAGGCCAATAAGGTCAACCGTGGAGACGTCCTCCCAGCTGAGATCTGAGCTGCGGGGCTGCTCCGACTCAGGAATCTCAACCTCTTCAACCACCACGTCTTCCGCCAGGGATTGTTGTTTGAGATAACCGGCTACGGCCAGCAGCAGGGCAAAGGACAGAAAGACCAGGTTGGGCATACCGGGCACGATCCCCATAAGCCCAATAACACCGGCAGCAACAAACAGTACCCTCGGGTTCGCCGTTAACTGACGCGTCACTTCGGCACTCATGTCCTGTTCGCTGGACATTCGGGTAACGATGATGGCTGTTGCAGTGGACAACAGCATGGATGGGATCTGGGCAACCAGCCCGTCTCCAATCGTGAGCAGCACATAGTTCTGTGCGGCCGTCCCGGCATCAAGATTATGCTGCAGCGTACCGATGGCAAAACCACCGATAATATTGATAAACAGGATGAGAATGCCGGCGACCGCGTCGCCACGAACAAACTTCGATGCGCCATCCATGGCACCGTAGAACTCTGACTCGGCACCAATACGCTCCCGCCGTTCGATCGCATCCTGCTGCGAGATCAGTCCGGCGTTCAGGTCAGCGTCTATGGCCATTTGCTTGCCCGGCATGGCATCCAGGGTAAAGCGGGCGGTGACTTCTGACACCCGGCCGGCACCCTTGGTGACCACCACAAAGTTGATCACCACCAGAATGGTGAACAGCACCAGACCCACCGCGAAACTGCCCCCCACTACAAACTCTCCAAAGGCTTCGATCACCTGTCCAGCGGCGCCAGGACCGGTATGGCCGTTGAGCAAGACAATCCGTGTGGAAGCTACGTTGAGGCCCAGCCGCATCAAGGTTGCGATCAGCAGCACGGTGGGGAAGACACCAAAATCGAGGGGTCTTGTGGCATAGATCGATGCCATCAGGACAATGATGGACAACGCTATGTTGAAGGTGAAAAGAATGTCCAGCGCCGTAGGGGGTAGCGGCAGCACAATCATTGCCAGCATCAGCAACATCATTGCCGGCGTGCCCAGCCCCGTCAGAACTGACGCAAAACCCTGGGGAGGTGCGGTTGCCACATTAGTCGCCATCGTTCAGCTCCTTGTCCATGATGTCGGCATATTCCTCGGGTAAATCGATCGCGCTGGGGCGCGGTATGTAGTCGGTAGCCGAGGCCTTGCGCAGGTGGAATACATACGCCAGTACCCGAGCCACGGCGAGAAACAAGTTGCCGGGAATCTCGTCGCCCACTTCGGTACTGGCATAAATGGCCCGCGCCAGCGGCGGTTCTTCATAAATCAAAACGTCATTGGCGCGGGCGATATGCCGAATCTGCATAGCCATCAGATCAGCGCCTTTGGCAACAACCTGGGGTGCCGTGGAACCCGACTGGTCGTATTTCAGGGCAACCGAGAAGTGCGTGGGGTTGGTAATCACCACATCCGCCGTGGGCACATCGGCGAGCATGCGGCGATCGGCAATCTCGCGCTGCTTTTGGCGCACCTTGCCCTTGACCTCGGGATTACCGTCGGTCTCTTTCATCTCGTCCTTAACTTCCTGCTTGGTCATGCGCAGCTTTCTGTTGTGGTCCCAAAGCTGGAACGGCACATCGATGGCAACCACCAAGACAAGGCTGGAGGACAGCAGGATGAGTGTCAGCATGATCATCCGACCCGCCTGAGCAATACCCTCGCCCACCGGCATGGCAATCAGGCCCATGACCCGATCCTCGAATGCCAGCAGCACCAGGGCGGCCACACCCGAGACCAAAAAAAACTTCATCAGGCTTTTGACAAGCTCTACAAGGGATTTACGGGAAAAAATACGCCCCAGCCCCTTGATGGGGTCGAGCTTGTCGAGTCCAGGCGTCATAGATTGCAGGGAAAAAATCAGTCCCCCCATCGAAGCGGGGCCCAACAGGGCGACCACGACAGTCAGGGCCAGGAAAGGCACGATCATCTCAAGGCCGGATAGCAGGCTATAGCCCAAGAAAGCACCGACCTCCCCCGTAGTCTTCATCGTGGTGGTCGCTGGCGTGAGGGCTCCAGTAAAAAGGCGGGTGACCGCATCCATCGCCATCTCTCCCGTCACCCACAGAGCGACGGCGCAGGGCAGAAGCATGAGCAATGTATTCAGCTCCCGGGATCGCGCGACCTGCCCTTTTTCCCGCGCCTGTTGTAAGCGGCGGGTGGTGGGCTCCTCGGTACGTTCCTGACCTGTCTGCTCTTCAGCCACAGCAAACCCCTACTGAAAGACCGCCGGTGCCTGCATCAGCGCCTGGTCCAGGAATTGGGACAGTGCCGCGATCAGGTTTGGCATATTGATAAAGAGGACAAAGAAGCCACCCAGCAGGGTCATGGGGAAACCCACTGCAAAAATATTAAGCTGGGGCGCGGTGCGGGTGATGACACCAAAGGTCACGTTGACCATAAGCAATGCCGCCATGGCGGGAAGCGCCAACGAAATCCCACTGGCAAAGACCTTCCCCCCCAGGGCCGCAACCTCACCAAAACTGGCGACAGGGATCCCCGATAGATTGGCCGGCAGCAACTGATAACTGTCGATCACCATGGCAATCAAAATAAGATGGCCATTGAGGCTTAGAAAAAGCAAGGTCGCCAAAATCACATACATCTGGGATAAAACAGGTACCTGGACGCCGTTTTGCGGATCGACAGCCATGGCAAACCCAAGGCCCATGGTCATGGAGACAGCCTGGCCGGCATAGACAACAGCGCCAAAGACCAGTTGCAGCACGAAACCAATGGCGAAGCCAATGCCCACCTCCCGAATAGCCATCAATAATCCGTTGGCACTGAAGAGGTTATTGGTGGGAGGCTCGGGCATCAGGGGTGCGGCCAGTGCTGCGACCAACACCGCAAGCAATACGCGAATACGAACCGAGACCCCAGACGCACTGAATACCGGCGCAATGAGTAGCATGGCGGAAACCCGTAAGAACGGGGCCGCCCAGAGCACCATTTTTTCAAGTATGAGTTCGGCAGGAATCGGTAGCATCAGTCAACCCACCAATCCCGGTATATCCATGAAGAGGCGCTGCGCGAAGGTTGTAAGAATGCGCAGCATCCAAGGGCCAATGACAAACAGGGTGACCACCAACGCGAGGAGTTTCGGAATGAAGCTCAGGGTCATCTCCTGAATTTGGGTGGCGGCCTGAATCACTCCGATGAAGAGACCCACTGCGAGTGCCGCCCCCAATAAC
>JAKMEU010000233.1 GCA_022425845.1 Luminiphilus sp.
GTGATTGTGAGGGCGCCGGGGAACTGTTCCGGGTCAGCACCCTTGACTACGCCAACCTCCCCCGCACCGCCGATGGGCGTGTCGACCACAGCGAAGATTTTTTCGGCAGCGAGGCTTTTCTGACAGTTTCAGGCCAGCTGGCGGTGGAATCCCACTGCCTGTCGATGTCCAAGGTCTATACGTTTGGCCCTACATTTCGCGCGGAAAACTCGAACACATCGCGCCATCTCGCCGAGTTCTGGATGGTTGAACCCGAGATCGCCTTTGCTGATCTCAATGACAACGCCGCGCTCGCGGAGGCTCTCTTGCGGCACATCATTGCCCAGGTCCTGGAGCATTGCAGTGACGATATGGCCTTTTTTCAGCAGCGAATCGACAGCTCGGTACTCGAGAGATTAGAGGGTATTGTGGCATCGAACTTCGAGCGTATGAGCTACTCGGAAGCCATCTCCATTCTTGAGAACTGTGGTGAATCCTTTGAGTTTCCCGTGCATTGGGGCATCGACATGGCCTCTGAACACGAACGCTTCCTCGCCGAGAAGCACGTCGGACGGCCCATCGTCGTGACTGATTATCCTGCTGAAATCAAAGCGTTCTACATGCGCCTGAACGACGACGAAAAAACCGTTGCCGCGATGGATGTACTGGCACCCGGCATCGGGGAAATAATCGGTGGCAGCCAGCGCGAGGAGCGGCTGGACGTGCTGGACAGCAGAATGGATAACGACCTGCGGCAGGATCTCTGGTGGTACCGCGACCTGCGCCGCTATGGCACCGTGCCCCACGCGGGCTTCGGCCTGGGGTTTGAACGCTTATTGGCGTATGTGACGGGTATGGAAAACGTCCGCGACGTCATCCCATTTCCTCGAACACCAGGCCACGCAGACTTCTGACCGTCGGGCTGTCTACCGACGGCGCTTTCTTCCAGCGCCTTTTTCCAGTTGCTCGTGCAGCGCAACGTATGCCTGGGTCAACTTATGACGCGGCGCCAGATAAATCAGGGGCCGCATTTCATAGTGGGATTCGCGCATTTTGACCGAGCTGTTGAGGAAACTGTCAATGACGGGGAACCCCTCCTCCGTCAGATCAGCCACAAGCTCGCCCGGCAGCCGGGCCTGGCCGTTAAACTGGTTGATCACGATCCCCTCCACCGCGAGATCGGGATTGTGATCCTCCTGTAACTCTTCGATGTTGGCCATTAACTCGTAGAGACTCTGGCGAGCAAAGGAGTCGCAATCAAAGGGAACGAGAACCCTGTCAGCTGCAATCAGGGCAGACTTCGAATAGAAATTAAAATTGGGCGGCGTGTCGATGTAAATGCGATCGTACTCCCCCGCCAGCTTGGCCAGTGCGTCGCGCAATTTATAAATTTTGTAACGCGCCTCCAGTTCCTTTTCAATCTCCGCCAGATACGGGCTGGAGGGCAGTAAAAAAAGGTTTTCAAAAGGGGTTTCCCACACAAACGAGTCCGGGTTTCTGCGCATTTTTCTCGGGCCCACCGTTTGCTTGAACAGCCCGGATACTCCTTGAGCCTCAGCGGGATATTGCTCAGCATCAACCTCTCCGACCAGATAGTGGGTCGAATTCCCCTGTACATCCAAATCGATAACAAGTGTGCGCAAGCCCTGACTGGCGCCGATGGCGGCGAGATTGCAGGTGATCGACGTTTTACCCACCCCGCCTTTCTGGTTAAAGATAACGCGATGCATGAACACTCCCGAGCCAATCCAGAAGTGGCGTAGTGTAGACGATTCAGGCCACGCAGAATTGGATTCCCCGGCATGGGTTTGCGGTGACGGGCGCGCTATCCTTGGCAGCCACAGGAGAACCCACCATGGCTATACCGCAAGTTGCCCTCTTACTGACAGGCAACGAACTGATGTCCGGCGACACCGTTGACAGTAACTCAGCCCTGATTGCCACTCACCTCGGAGATGCCGGCCTGGAGGTCGGTGAAAAGTGCACTGTAGGTGACGACCCGATCAAGTTGCACGCAGCGCTGGACCGCCTGACCCGGTCCTACCCGGCGGTGGTTATCAATGGGGGGCTGGGCCCGACACGCGATGATCTGACCAGTGAAGTGGCGGCGGATTTGGCGGGCAGAGGTCTTGTGCAGCATCCGGAGGCCCTGATCCACGTTGAGAATTGGTGCGCCCGGAGGCGAATCACACCCAACCCGGCCAATCTCAAGCAGGCCATGCTACCCGAGGGTTGTACGCTGATTAACAACCCCCTGGGTAGCGCACTGGGATATGCGATGGATATCAATAACAGCCTGGTGCTCACAACCCCGGGGGTTCCCGCTGAGTTGTCCGCCATGCTGGAGGAACTCGTCCAGCGACTGGCAGCCCAGATGGGCGGTGAGTCCCGCCACATACTGCGCTTGCAGACCTTTGGTATTGGCGAATCTTCCGTAGAAGAACGCGTAAAGCAGTTTGGGGCCGATTGGCCCGATGAGGTCACGCTAGGATTTCGTGCGGGGATGCCACAGTTGGAGCTCAAACTGAGTGTCGCATCCGAGGCCAATCGTCGAGAGCAGGAGCGCGCCCGGGCGTTGCTGAATCAGGCCTTTGGTGACCACATTCTGGGTGAGGGCGACAGTAGGCTGGCGGCCCAACTCCAATCTGTACTTCGAGAACGGGGCCAGAGCATGACGACCGCCGAATCGTGCACGGGCGGCTTGATCGCATCCATGATGACCCGCGAACCGGGTTCGTCCGCTGTTTTCGGTGCCGGGTTTGTGACCTACGCCAACACCGCAAAGCGAGACCAATTGGGCGTACCCGAGGCTGTACTGGCAGAACATGGAGCGGTCAGTGAACCCGTCGTGAAGGCCATGCTTCTGGGCGCCCTGTCGAGGTCGGGCGCAGATATCGGCATCGCCGTCTCGGGCATCGCAGGGCCCGATGGCGGCACCGATGACAAACCCGTTGGCACCGTCTGGCTGGCCTGGGGTACCCCGCAGGACCTGCGCACCCACTGCACGGTTGTCTCGGGCTCCCGGCAGCTGTTCCAAAATATTATCGCCGCAGCTGGCATCGATCTGATCAGGCGCCATCTGCTGGACCTGCCCCCACTACCGCACTACTTTCTGCGTCAGGCGTAAGCTCGCGAACCCCGTCTTTTAGGCACAGTTAGCCAACGGTGCTCAGGGCTGAAGACGCGTAGCCGACCAGCTGCCATTGCTGCGCACATAGCGGAATCGGTCATGCAGGCGATGCTCCCCGCCCTGCCAGAACTCCATCTGGCTGGGAACCAGCCGATAACCGCCCCAGTGGGGGGGGCGTGGTATGTCCGCGTCTGCGTACTCCTGTTCGACATGTCGGTAGCTGGCCAGGAGCGCGTCACGATTGTCTATCCCCCGACTCTGGTCCGAAGCCCAGGCTCCCAGCTGACTGGCACGAGGACGGCTGGCAAAATATGAATCGCTCTCTTCAGCGCTGGTTTTGACAATATGCCCGGAGACGATGACCTGACGATCGAGTTCATTCCAGGGAAACAACATGGACGCGCGATCATCTGCAGCCAGTGCCTGCGCCTTGTTACTTTCGTAGTTGGAGAAGAAAACAAAACCGTCTTCGCTGACACCCTTCAACAGGACAATTCGCTGCCACAGCCCGCCAGCCACCTCGCTGGTGGCCAGTACCACCGCAGTGGGGTCTTTCAGGCCAGCAGAGATCGCCTGGGCCTGCCACTGCTCAAACAGTGCCAGGGGCGATGAGGTCAGGGCGTCACTGCGGAGGCCGCCCAGAATGTAATCCCGCCGGTGATCATCGTAGTTCATGTCGCGAGTAACCTTTCCAAAATGACGCCCAGCAGTGTAACCCGCGTTGCCCAATTGCAAGATAGGACTGGTCAGGGCGGGATTTCCACGTTAATTTCCCTTCCCCCAAACATAACGGAGCTGAAACATGCGTGAGCGATGGATCTCTGCTGTCCTTTGCCTGCTGGTGCTGTTGGCGAGCCCCACAGGGTGGTCGGACACCGCAGCGCAAGAGGACACCCCCCTAATCGACTTTCGCAGTCGCTTTGTACCCATGGCCGGACGCGGCGATATGGTGGTGGGCCCAGAGCGGCTGGCCAGTGAGGCCGGACTGGCCATGCTGCAGCAAGGAGGCAACGCCGTGGATGCCGCCGTGGCAACAGGCTTTGCGCTTGCGGTCACCCTGCCC
>JAKMEU010000254.1 GCA_022425845.1 Luminiphilus sp.
GGAAAAGAGTACAATGCTAGCCTCGCAGGCGGGCTATCCTTATGAGATGACTGTCCGCCACGCGACTTGAAACATGGGTCAAACTACGCACTCCTGCAACAGCGACAAAGGCAACGTCCATGACTCCCTCCCCGCTATTAAAACTGGCTACGACCTGTTTGATTTTGGCCGCTTTTCTCCTTGGCGGGGTCGCCCGTGCCCAAGTGCAGACCCTTGACCAGGTGGTGGCCATCGTCGACGACGACATCATCCTCGCGACTGAACTGCAGGAGCGTCTGATGTTGATCAAACGCAATATAGAACAGCGGGATATGGAAGCACCGCCTGAGGATGTGCTCGTCAGGGAGACCCTCGACCGGCTTATCCTTGAAAGCATTCAGCTGCAATTGGCCAATCGCTACGGTGTCCGCATCCCCGACGCCCAGTTGGACGCCGCCATGGCCCGTATGGCCGGCGGAAGCAATCTCACGCTGGAGCAGTTCAGGGCGGCTGTAGAAGCCAATGGCCAGAGTTACGGCGCAATGCGCGAAGAAATTCGCCGGGAGATGATGATCCAGCGCGTGCAGCAGGGCAACGTCTCACGCAATATCGAAATCTCCGAAGAGGAGGTCGACAACTTCCTGTCTACCGAAGCCGGTGCAGAGATGACCCAACCTGAGTTCCGGGTGGTTCAGGCGCTGGTTGAAGTCTCCAAAAAAGATTCGAAAACCGAAGTTCAGAACAAGGAAGCCTTCGTAGACGGTGTGCTGGCCTCCATTCTCGCGGGCAAGCGGTTTGAGGAGGCGGTTTCCGTTATTCAGCCCTATACCTTCAAAGGGGGCGATTTGGGATGGCGTAAGATCGACGCCATCCCCAGTATGTTTGCCGAGGTCATTCCAAACCTGAAGGTCGGTGAGACGGCAAAAATTGCCAGCGGTGCAGGATTCCACCTGGTCTACCTCGCTGACGAACGGGGCCGCGAGCGCCTGGTCCAGCAAACGGAAGTGCGGCATATCCTGATTACACCCACTGAGGTCATGGACGATGCCGCCGCCGAAGCACTTACCCAGTCACTGCGGGAACGTGCCCTCGAAGGCGAGGATTTCGCCGAATTGGCCAAGGAGTACTCCGATGACATTGGCTCAGCTCAGGAGGGAGGCCAATTGGGTTGGACCAGTGCTGGGCAAATGGTTCCCGAATTTGAGGCCGCTATGGCATCCACTGAGGTAGGCACTATTTCAGAGCCTGTGAAATCCCAATTTGGCTGGCATATTCTCGAGGTGACCGGTCGCAGGGAGCAGAACATCGCTGAAGACATGCGACGCCAACAGGTCATGGGCTACCTTCATGACCAGAAGTATGAGGAAGAGCTGGAAGCATGGTTGCGCAAAATTCGGGAAGAAGCATTTGTGGATATCAAGTGACCCGGCTTACTCCAAAAGCCCGGTTGAGCACTAGCCTGTAGCACGTAGCGTGGGCACACTGATACCCACTGCCTGCGTATCACAAGTAATGATGCCGTCCCCATTGCGCTTTGCTCCTTCTGTTGAGAACGATTAATGACCCAGAGCACCGCCAAACCCCTGCCCCCACGGGTCGTGCTGACATCCGGTGAACCCGCGGGCATTGGACCCGACGTGGTTCTGATGGCCTCGCAAAAAGCGTGGAACGCCGAACTGCTCTGTATTGGTGATCTCGACATGCTGAAAGCGCGGTCGCAGCAGTTGGGCCTCGCCATCGACTTTCTTCCCCACACCACAGGCGACAATCCGGTAGAACACCAACCCGGGCAGCTGCGTTATATCCATGTGCCCGCACCGGCAGAAGTGCTGCCCGGCAAACTCGAGCCCAACAATGCTTTTTATGTGCTCGCTACCCTGAGTCTGGCGGCGGAGTTGTGTCGTTCGGGGGAGGCAAATGCGCTGGTCACGGCGCCAGTGCAAAAATCCGTCATCAACGATGCCGGGATTCCCTTCACCGGGCATACAGAGTTTCTCGCCGAAGCGTTCAATTGCCCCCAGGTCGTGATGATGCTGATGGCGGGTGACTTCAGGGTTGCACTCGCTACAACTCACCTCCCACTTGCGGCAGTACCCGCCGCACTGTCATCCGATCACCTGATCAAAACCCTGCGCATTCTCGATCACGACCTAAAACAACGCTTCGGGATTACAAAGCCGCGCATTACCGTACTGGGGCTCAACCCCCACGCGGGTGAAGGCGGGCATCTGGGGCGCGAAGAAATCGACGTCATCATCCCGGTCGTTGAAAGGCTTAACGGCGAGGGGCTTGGCCTGACCGGCCCATTACCGGCTGACACGGCATTTACCCCGGAGTGGCGCGCCCAGACAGATGCCTACCTCGCCATGTATCACGATCAGGGCCTTCCGGTTCTGAAGTTCGCCGGTTTTGGGGACGCCGTGAACATGACACTGGGGCTCCCTGTCATACGAACCTCGGTAGATCACGGCACTGCGCTTGCTTTAGCGGGCAAGGGTGGCGCACGAGCGAGCAGTCTTGAAGCCGCCATTGATATCGCGATCCAGCGGTGCATGCATCAGGCGACGCTCTGAGTAGTCACTGTCCCCGGGCTACTGGATACCAAAACTGCTCAATGACCTGATAGGTAAATGATATCCGGAAGTGCAAACGGTCCAGCCGTAAGCCGGGCTATTCGGGTCGCCGGAGAAAATTACGGATACAGTCCCCCCATTTTGTGACAGACTCTTCCCGCAATTTAGTCACAAGAAACTCATCCCTCGCAGCGCGATTATGACTACAAACGACCAACCGCCAGGGCGACCGGCGCCATCTCAGGCCGAAGCCTCTCTCGAGCAGGTAACAGCGGGTGACAATACCCTCTGGAGCTTCACAGGTATCGAGCTGATCGAAATTTCAGACACGCTAACCCTGTTGCTGGACCCGGTGTCAGAGAAGCGGTTACTGGTTCAAAAGGAAGTCGGCATCACCCTGACCCACTGCGAGCCCTATCGAACCCTGAGGGAACACGCGGAATATCTGGTAACAACCCTGCCCCAACTGGGCGGTCAGGTAGCGCCGGTCATTCCCGTGCTGGAACAAATTCGTGACGCTGGTTTAATGCGCGAGGCGGCCCGGGTTGTTACATCACTGGCGACAAGCACTGGGAAAACTGCACTGCCGCCCGTGCAGGTATTTATCATTACCTGCGACCGCCCTGCTGCGGTGGAGCGGTTGCTGCACAGCATGGAGGGCAATACTGCACTGGAGCTGCCCGAGGCCTTCACCCTAATCGATGACTCACGTGACATCACCAACAGGGAAAAAAATCGCGCCCTGGTGGAGGCACACAATGCTAAGGGCAGCTTCCAACTGAACTACTTTGGCATGGAGGCCCGTGAGCTACTGATCGCACATCTCATCCAGACCGAGCCCGACCTTGAAGGCAGCATCCGCTTTTTACTCGATCGCGATGCATGGGGCGGCCTGCCGACCTACGGCCTGTCGCGCACGCTTGCCCTCTTACTTGGCGTGGGCAGGCGAGTCCTTGTTTTCGATGATGACGTATTGTGCCAAGCCGTGCGATCACCTCTCCCCGTCGAGCCCATCCAATTCGGTGGCATAACCGGTCGAAAAGCGGTCTTCTGGGGTTCGTCGGAAGATCAATTGGCCGCCAAACAAACGCTGAACGACAGCCCTATCGCACTCATGACACGGCAACTCGGGGCAGCTCTCGCGGATGGGCTGGGTTCGCTGAGCCATGGTGGGTTAAAGCCGGAGGCGCTGAAAGGCGCCAACGGTACCTTCGTACGCTCCCTGACAACGCAGTCACGAATCCTGCAGACCCAGTGCAGTACCTGGGGCGACCCCGGGACGGGCAGCGGCCACTGGATTTCTGAGCTGGATATGGCGTCCATTGACCGGCTACTTGAGGTGCCGGAGGGGCTGGTAGCAACCGTGGATGCCCGCGCCTCCTGGTTGGGTTACGGCGGACCGACGCTCACCAAACATGGCGTGATGTCCCAATTGACAGGTTATGACGCGAGCCACCTGTTACCCCCCTTCATGCCCGCTTTTCGGGGTGAAGACGGCCTTTTCGCTTTCATGCTGCTCACGCTTCACCCCGATTCCCTTGTTCTGAACCACGCCTGGGCTGTTCCCCACCATCCCTTGGAGGCCCGAGAGTCCCGGTCGCTGCGAGCGCCGATCCCGCCACAGGGCGGGATGTCTTTGCTGACGCGGTGGATTGGCGACAACGTCAAGCTGGGCGGCGGGTTAACACCCGAGACCGGGCTAACTCGCATGGCGCAAGGTATACAAGAACTCGCTTCCCTGCCCGACGGGGAAATTCAGGGATTCGCCAGTGCCGAATTGGCTCGATGGCAAGCGAGTCAGGTTGCGCACTTCAGAAGGCAACTTAAGCGCGCCCCTGAGCTCCAGTCCAGAAATTGGCAACAGTACATCGAGAGAGGCCACGAGGAAGCCTTCGCTGCGCTGCAAAAAACCCCTTCCTGGAGTGAGCTGCTGGCTTACCCTACGGAAGATGCGGCGCACACCCTGACGCTGGTGCGTCGGGGGGGGCAGCAACTCGCCAATGCACTTGAAGCCTGGCCGTCCCTTTGGCGCGCAGCACAAACGTTTAAAGAGTGGTCTAACTAGAGCTGCGCGCGGTGCAGCTCTTGGGGATGGGGCGCCCATCACTGAGCACGCTGAACAGTTTAAGCGCTGTCATTTGCCCTGTCCTTACTACACCCCCCCGCGTAACCAAACAATCACACTTTCCGGTGGGCTAGGTTAATGCGGGAAGGTCAACCATAAATTTTTCGCAACGTTTTCCATATTGATAACGTACGTTCACTGATGTGACCCACATCTACCTAAATAAACATTTGTTACATTGATATTACCTTTGGGTATTTATAAACTTCACTCATACGGCTAAGATGTCCGTACAATTAAAGGCGTTAGATAAAAGGGTGAAAAAAATGAAAGATTCTGACGTAATAGCAGCATTGGCTAAGTCGAAGGCCAGCGCCAATCGTGTGGCCAAGTCTCTCGAAAATAAAATGGTCAAAGCGGCAATCAGCAATTTACAAACAGCCCTAAAGACGCTGGAAGCGCGAGAAGCGGCGAAAGAAAGCAAGCGCCGGGAAAGTAATATCAAGAAGCTCTCTGCAATGATGAAAGAAATGGGCCTGTCCCCCGCCGATATAGGTGGCAAGGCACCAGGAAAAGCAAAAAAGAAACCCGCTGCCAAGACCAAGGCTAAAACAAAGACAAGGGCGAAAAAGAAAGCCGGCCCTCGAAAAGGCACCAAGGTAGCCCCCAAGTATCAAATCGTTGCTGACGGCAAGAAGGTCAAGTGGACGGGGCGTGGTCGGATGCCGGTTGTATTCCGGGAGTTCGTGGAAAAGGGCGGCTCACTGGAGCAGTGCCTGATCTAGGACGAGTTCCCGTAGGCATCGAGGACAGGCTCTACCGGTCCATCCTGCTTGATAGACCCGCGCTCCAGCCACACAGCGCGGGTGCAAACCTCTCGAATCGCCCGCTCAGCGTGGTGAACCAAAATCACAGTACGCTCGGAGGTCAGCTTCTCGGTGAGGGCATCCCGAGCTTTTTTACGAAACCCGTGATCTCCTACTGACAGGATTTCGTCCAGCAGCAATATGTCGGTGTCCAGCAGCAATCCCGTGGCGAAACCCAACCGTGAACGCATCCCCGACGAATAGGTTTTCACAGGCTCATCATAGAACCGGCCCAACTCTGTGAAATCGCCAATAGCAGACAGCCGCAGCCGGGCATCGCTTTTCGACATACCCTGAAGCACGGCAGCCAGAAGGGCATTCTCCCTCCCCGTCAGTTCATTCTTGAAGCCCAAACCGAGTGACAGAAGGGCAATAGAGAGCTCCCGAGCGCGCCATACGGTCCCCGAGACCGGCGGATAGATGCCCGCCATAATCCGCAGCAGCGTTGACTTTCCAGCCCCATTGCGACCCACGAGACCCACCCGCTCGCCCCGGGCAATTTCCAGATTCAGGCCCTCCAGGGCCTGATGTCGTTGGCTGTCCCCTGCGGATGCCAGGGGGAAGCTCATGCCAATATTGCTGAGTGTCAGGGCCAGGGTCATGCGGTCACCACCCGCTGGGCCAGATAGTGTCTATAGCGCCCCATACCAAAAGTTATCAGCGCCAGTAACGCAATGAGCAGGACAAGTAAGCCGAGTAAATAACGCACATTAGGAACCTGTTGCCACAGTAAAACCTGCCTGAAACTATCCAACAGGAAAGCAACGGGGTTCCAAAATAAGAGCGTGCTGCGCGTCGACTCATCGGTGATGCTGTTGAGGTCCCAGAACACCCCCGACATAAACAACAGAAACAACATCCCGAGGTTTATGAGTAGCGCGAAATCACGTTTGATGCAGACCAATACAGCGGCGAGTAGCCCGCAGACAATAATCAATAGAGCCTCAACCAAAATAAGGGGCACTACCCAGAACCAATAGGCCGTGGGTGAATGTCCATCGAGAATCAGTAACGCCACCAGAAGTGCAAATACGGCTGTCTGGCGATAGCTGCATTCAAGAATCACCGCCATGGGAAACAGGGTTTTTGGCATATCCATACGACCAATGAGACCCGCATTGGAGACCAGACTGTTGCCGGCGTAATTGACTGTTTTCGAAAACCAGATGAAGGTGAATTTACCGACAATGAGGAACATCAAAAAATCCGGAGATCGATTGCCCAGCAGTTGATAAAACACCGTATAAAAAACCGCGACGTATAGCAGGGGCTCGATAACCCACCACCAAAAGCCAAAATAAAAGCGTCGGGCCTCGGCTTTTAGCGACAGCCGCGCCATGGTGTCAACAAGGTTAAAATACTGCTTAAGGGTCACGTCGTACTCGAAATCAGCTCTTTTGAATCACCGCTCCCACGGGCGGCGCATATCATGCGATGCTACCAGACACAGCAATTCGTCGGTTAGTGGTCAATATCATGGCACATTCCCCGCGTGGCCACGCGCCTCGCAAGCGCTTCGGACAGAACTTCCTGCAGGACGAGGGTGTGATTCAGGCCATTGCGAGGGCAATTGCACCGACGGCAGAGGACCACCTGGTTGAAATCGGGCCGGGCCAGGGGGCGCTGACAGAGGCCTTGGTGACCAGTGGCTGCCGGTTGGACGCTATTGAACTGGATCGGGACCTGACCACCGGGCTGCTGGCAGCCTTTAGTATCCACCCCCACTTTACCCTGCACAGTGCCGATGCGCTGACCTTTGATTATGCAGCGCTGTACGATCAGCAAGCAGCCCTGCGCATCGTGGGTAACCTGCCCTATAACATCTCAACCCCCCTTATATTCAAGCTCCTGGAAAATACGGCGGTGATACAGGACATGCACTTCATGCTGCAGCGCGAGGTAGTAGAACGCCTCGCCGCCCGCCCGGGCAGCAAGGAATGGGGGCGTCTCGGGGTCATGACCCAGTTTCACTGCGACGTCTCCCACCTGTTTGATGTGCCGCCGGAGGCTTTTTTTCCGCCTCCAAAGGTTCAGTCTGCGATTGTC
>JAKMEU010000269.1 GCA_022425845.1 Luminiphilus sp.
GTGTTTATCGCCATTTAGATAGTGGCCCACATCAGTCACAGTAAATTCAACAAACCGATCTGCAGCTATTTCAACGTCGAATGCAGACCGTGGCTCGAGGCGCGCAATCTGCACCGCATCAATCCGGACAGCCTTAGTCTCAATTGCCTCGACAGGCAGTTCGGGCTCATTCGCCGCTGGCAATATTTCAAGCAAGACCCCGGCAAAGCCAGATTGAGCTATGAGAAGGGTCCAGCCTGACAGCAAGACGATAGCAAGACTTCTGGCAAACACCAGAGCCGCAGGGGAAAGCTGTGGTTTCAGAGCGGTCATTAAGATCTATTACCCGGAATCCAGTCTAAATTTGCGGTCGCAATAACGCTGAAGTGCCCTATCTACTGCACCGCACTCCAGCATTGTAGGGTTCTGTGGGAATTTTTACCAATAATGGGTCTATGCCAGCAGCCTGGTAGGCAATGCCAAACCTGTGACTAACGCGTCAAGCCCCCAGCAACAGGGATATACCCGCCAGTATGGAGGGCAATGATGTCTGTGCCCGGCGCAATCCGACCTGACCTGATGTCCTGATCCAGACGCCAGAAAAGCTTTCCTGTATAGACAGGCTCCAGAGGAATCCCGTGCGCCTCGCTGAAAACGGACATGAATCGCTCCAGAACGGGGTTTGAACGGGCATAGCCCCCAAAATGACTGTCATCGTCGATGCGCCAGGAGGGCTCAGTGGTCAGCTTGCCAGCTTCAAGCCAGTGCGAGACATTTGCAGATAAATAGCCCGGCGCCTTAAGCACCGAGACGCCCAGGATTTCGAGGCGAATCGCGACATTCGCCGCAAATCCCTGAATCACCCCCGCCATAGTTGCACCAGTACCGCATGCCATAGCAAGCAAGCACTGACGAGTGCCAGGCTCCCAGGAAACCAGCCTGGCGATTTCTCTGCAGCCCTTTACCCCAAGAGCATTACTGCCGCCTTCAGGAATCAAATAGCACTCTCCCCACCGTGACCTAAGCGCCTCGAGAAACTCAGGGCTGTCCTTCTGGCGGTATTGCGAACGGCTGATCCCCTGCAGGGTCATACCCCGATCAGCCGCAAACTGAAGTACTGGATTGAGTGGCTGAACCAGCTCCCCACGCACTACACCGATGGTCTCCAGCCCACAGTGCTGCCCCGCTGCCGCAACGGCCATGAGATGGTTGGAAAAGGCACCGCCAAAGCTCAAGAGTTGGGAAAACCCCCGTTCCTGGCTGGCAAGCAGGTTGTACTTGAGCTTGAACCACTTGTTGCCAAAAACCAGTGGATGAATTTCATCCAAACGTAACACCGAAAGGCGAATATCACGCTGGTCCAGGTAGGATGCGGTAAGTCGCTGTAACCTGGGCGGGTCTATCTCCAGCGGCTTGGACATGTTTTAAAAAGCAAATCTATTGAAGGGAGTTGGTAAGATGCAAGCAGAGACGAACAGAAGCTGAAACAGGCAGCAGGGATGAAAATGGCGGACCGGACGGGACTCGAACCCGCGACCTCCGGCGTGACAGGCCGGCATTCTAACCAGCTGAACTACCGGTCCGCGACAAACGCCAAACGCTCTGACGTTAAATGGTGGGTGGTGCAGGGATCGAACCTGCGACCCTCGCCTTGTAAGGGCGATGCTCTCCCAGCTGAGCTAACCACCCGTCACAGGAGACAGCGCATTTTACCGACTTAAGTTCCCATGTCAATAAAACTGCGGACTGCAATTTAGCTAACTTTTACTTGCTGGTGTGGGAATAAGCACCATCCGAATCTGCGGGTAAATCTGCGGTTCTTAAGGTTTCTATGCGCTCCAGATAAACCTGGTAAAGCTTGCACTTGGGTTCCCCTACAAGCAGTGTCTCAAACTGTACCTGGGCATCGTCCCACTGCTGCTCATAATAGGCATCGAGCGCCTTGTGATAAGCCGCTACTCTAGCTTTGAGCTGCTCACCCGCTGTCGCCTCAAAACTTACGGGCTCGTAACATTCCACCGCCTTGTGTTTGCCTTTCACCTTTACTTTGTCAATCAGGCGCAGCAGAAATCCATCAAGCTCCTTAGCTGTTTCTTCACCAACAAGCAATTTAACTCCGTAGAACTTGGTCAGCCCCTCGAGTCTCGAACCAAGATTAACCGCATCGCCCAAGACGGTATACGAGCGTCTATAGGTTGAACCCATGTCACCCACATTCATGAAACCGGTATTTATACCGCAACCAACATTGACCTCCGGGTAGCCTCTTTCCTCGAATTCCGACTTCAGCGCCTCTACTTTTTCCAGCAGCTCCAGTGCAGCCTTGATGGCATTGCCTCTATGATTTTCATCATCCAAGGGAGCACCCCAGAATGCCATGACCATATCACCCACGTACTTATCAATAGTGCCATTGTGTTTGAAAATTATTTCAGTAATGGGTGTGAAAAAGTCGTTTAGCAAGGTCTTCAATTCAGAAGCGCTTAAGGCCTCGGAAATTGTGGTAAAGCTACGGATATCCGAGAACAGCACGGTAAGCTCCTTACTTTCACCTTCAAACGAATAGTTATCGGGGTTTTCAAGCATAGAGTCAATGTGCGCTGGCGGCACGTACTGGTCGAACATGCCTTTGATGGTCTTACGGATTTGGCTTTCGGCGAGAAAGCCATAGATGAGATTTGTTAGCATGACGAAAAGGATGAGCAGCACAATCAGAACTAAACCGAAGTCCAGCATATAGTTCGCCCAGAGCTGAAAATTGAGCCAGGTAACCGCGACAATCAGTATCACAGCAGTTGACGCCATGGCCGCTGCTCCCATAAAAGGGAATGCCAGCGCCATACCAAGCCCAAGCACCATGATAATAAAAAACAGTGCCCCCGCTTCCCAATCCGGTTTGTAGGGAAAATAGACACCTTCCGGTTGGGAGAAACCGCTAAACACCGAGTGGGTATCGGTTTCACTTGAACTAACATCGA
>JAKMEU010000278.1 GCA_022425845.1 Luminiphilus sp.
GTGTAGGGAGCGTCGATGAGATCTCCGCAGAGATAAAAAAACTGTTGCTAAGTTAAGTTTTTTAGCTTGGCAAAGCTTGTCATTAAAAATAAACATTGTTAGGTTGCATCGGTAACATCCACAACAACGCTGGAGATTGGAATGGCAGCAGCAAAGAAGGCATCCGCTAAGAAAAAAACAGCCGCTAAAAAGGCACCCGCCAAGAAAAAAGCAGTAGCTAAAAAAGCACCGCCCAAGAAGGCGCCAGCTAAGAAAGCGCCCGCGAAAAAGAAAGCAGTAGCCAAGAAGAAGGCACCTGCCAAGAAGAAGGCACCTGCCAAGAAAAAGGCAGCAGCCAAAAAGGCACCCGCCAAGAAAAAAGCAGTAGCCAAGAAGAAGGCACCTGCCAAGAAAAAGGCGCCTGCCAAGAAGAAGGCTCCTGCCAAGAAAAAAGCGGCAGCTAAAAAGGCACCTGCCAAGAAAAAAGCGGTAGCCAAGAAGAAGGCACCCGCAAAGAAAAAGGCAGCTGCCAAGAAAGCAAAGAAGAAGTAGTTCCAGCGACGTAAAGAAGCCGGCGAGAGCCGGCTTTTTTTCAACGCGGAATTTCTTTCCCCTGATTCAATCAGGGCATGCCTTAGTCACTCTGTAATTTGCTAATGGTGTCGACATCGTCGCCAATCGACGGGATCTCCACCACTTTGAAGCCAAGGTCATCGAAAAGCACCTGTAAAGACCGGTGTCCCTGTCTCAAGGCCTCCTCCAGTACTACTCCGGCGTCACGCCTCAACACGCCGCAGGGCGTGTGGCGCCCGCCATCCGAGGCGAAGACCCCCATATCATCTGCGCCCATCGCTTCGGTAAGGCGATCCAGCCACTCGTGAGGCAGTGTTTTTTGATCACAGGGCAGCACAGCGAGAAATTCAGTTTCAGTGGCGCCCAGTAAGTTTGTGATGCCCCACAAGGGACCCTCGTCGCTTCGGCTGTCAGAAAAAACCCTGTCTGCGAACATGGAGTAGAACCAATGGTTCTCGCGGCAGCATGCAATGGTTTCTGCAAATTCGTTGCTGCCTTCAGTAAGCATTTTTTCTATTAGCGTTCGGCCGCCAGTTACCAGGAGGCCTTTGTCTCTCCGTCCGGCTCGGCGTCCCGACCCGCCGGCTAGAATTCCCAATGTGAACTCTGAACGGTGCAAGAAGGTAGTTGTCTGTGGGATCATTCACCAATTCTCCCACGGATACTTTGCCGTTTTCCATGCCGGCCCTTCTCGCAATTGACACGTCCACCGATGACTGCTCACTGGCCTGTGTGATGGGCGAGTATCGGCAGGAATTCACCCAGCGGCTGCCCCGTGCCCATAACCGGCATGTTCTCGCGATGTTGGCTGAGCTAATGGATGGGCGTCCCCTGGAAAATCTTGACGGTATCGTTTGTGGTATTGGGCCGGGATCTTTCACCGGGTTGCGGGTTGCGGCTGGCGTAGCCCAGGGGCTGGCGTGGGCACTGGAATTGCCGGTGATTCCATTCTGCTCGCTGACGTCTCAGGCACAGGCTTCCCAGACGGCAGGATCGAATGAACAGGATTACCTGTTGAGTGTTATCGAAGCGCAGGGAGACTTCGTGTATTGGCGTTTGTTTCATCGTGATGGAAAGCACTTGCAGCCAGCGACCCAACCGCTGTTAGACCGGGCCGATGCGGTCTCGGCTAAGCTATCTCGCGATGTCCCGGGCTCTTTGTGCGTTGTGGGGGCATCGGCTGACTCACTTGCCGCGGCGATCGCTGCAGACAGTCATCAGGCCATAAAAATTGACGCGGGTATGCGGCCCAATGCAGCGGACATGATCGCCTGTGTCGAGACTGACAGAGCCGGTTATCCAGCGGTCTCCCCTGAATTGCTCCAACCCATCTATATCCAGAATGACATAGGCTGGAAAAAAGTGTCGGAGCAACCTCGCCGTGCTTGACTGGATACAGCTTGTTTTCCTCGCCCTGATTCAGGGACTCAGTGAGTTCCTGCCCATATCGAGCTCTGCTCATCTCGTGTTGCCCGGCCAGCTGTTGGGCTGGCGGGATCAAGGTTTGTTATTTGACGTGGCAGTACATGGCGGAACCCTGGGGGCGGTTTTGCTCTACTTCCGCGCTGACATTGTTCAACTAATTCAGGGGCTAATCCCCGCCCGTATGACCGACTCCTGGGTGGATGCGGAAATCTGGAAGTTCGCTGTGGCGACGCTTCCAGTCGTCATCGCAGGGCTGTTACTGAGTGATTTGATCGAGACCCGGTTGAGGGGGTTGGCTGTGATCGCCACGACGACGCTGGTTTTTGGCTTGCTGCTGGGCTGGGCGGCCTGGAAATCCCGCAGCAATGATTCAAGTGAGCTCCAGCAGGTCACATGGCGGGACGCGATCGTGATAGGCCTCTTTCAGGTGGTGGCGCTTGTACCCGGCGTGTCGCGCTCCGGAATTACACTGACGGCGGCCATGCTGCTGGGATATAACAGCGCAACGGCGGCCCGCTTTTCTTTTCTACTGTCCATTCCCGTGATTCTGGGGGCAATAACGTTTATGTCTGCAGAGTGGTTTGGTGGTGCAATCCCATCGGTCCCTGCATCCCAGTTATTGCTGGCGATGCTCATTTCAGGTGTCAGCGCCTACGCCACCATCGCCATTTTTCTCGATCTTCTGCAGCGCGTGGGTCTCATGCCTTTTGTGTTGTATCGCCTGATACTGGGCTCTGCTTTGGTGTTGTTTCTTATTTTTTGATGATGTGTGGAGAGGTTTATGTCCCAACACTGCGATGATTTGATGACGTTCCTGAATGAGTCGTCTTCACCCTTTCACGCTGTTTCCGCACTGGCGGCCAGGCTTCAGAAAGCGGGTTTTACCCAGATCAAGCAATTGGATGATGTCGTACTCAGCCCCGGATCTGGTTATTTCGTCACTGCGAATGACAGCTCAATCATTGCCTTTCGTGCCGGGCATGGCCAGCCCACAGACGGGCTGAGAATTATTGGTGCCCACACAGACAGCCCTAACCTTTCTGTGAAACCCAATCCGGTAAAAAAGCGATCGGGCGTGGTACAGCTGGCTGTCGACGTCTATGGCGGTGCCCTGCTCAACCCCTGGTTTGATCGTGATCTGTCTCTGGCGGGCAGGGTGTCGTTTGTCGATCAGTCGGGGCAGCTGGCATCCCGACTGATTGATTTTCGACGGCCTATTGCCATTATCCCCAGCCTCGCCATCCATCTAGATCGAGACGCCAACAAAAATCGCAGTATCAACCCCCAAACCGATATATTGCCCATCCTGGCCGGGTTGTCGGAAGACGACGCCACTGATTTCGACTTGTCCGCTTTACTCTCCGATCAGATCAGCAGTGAATACGAAGATTGCAGTGATGTGCGCGTGCTTGATTTCGAACTGTCACTCTACGATTGTCAGGATGCCAGTCTGGTGGGTTTGGACAATTCGTTTCTCGCATCCGCACGACTGGACAACTTGCTGAGTTGCCATGCCGGGCTGCAGGCGCTGCTGGCGGCGTCCGATGCGCACTGGTCGTTACTTGTCTGCAATGACCATGAGGAAGTCGGGAGCGCGAGCTCGGTGGGTGCCCAGGGTCCCATGCTGACAGATGTGCTGGAGTTCATTGCCGGCTCGGCTGCCGCAAGCCGAAAGTTACGCGACCAATCCACCCTGTTATCGGTCGACAATGCCCATGCAGTGCATCCCAATTTCAGTGATCGTCATGATGAATCGCATGGGCCTATTCTGAATCGCGGGCCGGTGGTAAAGATCAACCGCAACCAACGTTACGCCACGTCGGGGGAGGGCTCAGCATTGATGCGGCTCCTCGCAGAGCGTACCGGCGTACCCCTGCAGCACTTTGTAGTGCGCACCGATTTGGGGTGCGGTAGTACTATTGGCCCTATTACTGCGGCTGAGACCGGCATTCGCACGATCGATTTGGGGCTGCCTACCCTCGCCATGCATTCTATCCGTGAATTGGCGGGGTGCGCGGATGTCGAATATCTCGATCGTTTGCTCACAGCATTTTACAATCGCGTCGCCTGACGCCGTTCTGGAGAAATGACATGACCAATAAAAGGGTGCTCACAGGCATCACCACGTCTGGAACTCCCCACTTGGGCAACTATGTCGGGGCTATTCGTCCTGCAGTCGCGGCTTCTCTTGATGCGGATGTCGATGCTTACCTGTTTCTCGCTGACTACCATGCGTTGATAAAATGCCAGGACCCTGAACAGGTTGCGCAGTCCAGCCTGGAAATTGCAGCGACGTGGCTGGCTTCAGGCCTGAATCCGGAGCGCGCACATTTTTATCGGCAGTCGGATATTCCAGAGGTCACTGAGCTCTCCTGGATACTGACCTGCAACGCGGCCAAGGGCCTGATGAACAGAGCCCACGCCTATAAGGCGGCGGTGCAGGCCAATAATGAAGGGGGGGAAGACCCTGATTTCGGTATCACCATGGGATTATTTTCCTATCCTGTCCTGATGGCGGCAGACATTCTTATTTTTAATGCCCATGACGTTCCGGTGGGGCGTGACCAAATCCAACACGTGGAAATGGCGCGGGACATCGCGCAGCGCTTTAATCATAATTTCTCTGAGGTTTTCACCCTGCCGCAGGCGGTAGTGGGGGAGCATGTGGCGGTATTACAGGGCCTCGATGGGCGAAAAATGAGTAAAAGCTATGGCAATACGATTCCGCTTTTCGGCACGCCAAAACAACTTCAAAAAAGCATTAACAAGATAAAGACCAACCTGCTCGAGCCGGGCGAGCCCAAAAATCCTGACGACGCTACGGTCTTTCAAATATGGGCTGCGTTTGCCTCTGACAGCGAGCGGGAGCGTATGCGCGGCGACTTTCTCGCGGGTATTGGTTGGGGAGAGGCCAAGAAGCAGCTGTTTGAATTGGTTAATGTCGAGTTGGCTGAACCGAGAGAGCGCTATATGGAACTTATGGCGAGCCCTGCCCGGGTTGAGGAGGTTCTGCAGGCAGGCGCTGAGCGGCTTCGTCCCCAGAGTAAGGCTTTGTTGGAGCGGGTACGCGATGCCGTGGGTTTGCGCAGGTACGCCTGAGTGACGCCAAACCATAGCAGCGTGCCTCGGGGGCGCAGTCAATGAGCGCGTCAGTTCTTGCCGTCAATCACGACTTTCCGATCAGGACAGAGGAACCGGTTCACTCAGGCAAGGTGCGCTCTGTGTACTGGCTTACGGCAAAGGACAGCGCCCGACTGATCTCCCAGCGCGGTTACCCCGTGCCCGAGGGCACGCAGCTCGCCATACTCATTGTGTCGGACCGCTTATCGGCATTTGACTGCATTTGGCGTGGAGAGCATGGGCTGCACGGAGTGCCCGGGAAAGGCGCTGTGCTGAACGCAGTGTCCGGCCACTGGTTCAATTCGTTCGCCAGGAAAGGACTGGCGCGCAGCCACATCCTCGAGGCACCTCATCCCCTGGTTTGGATAGTGCAGCGTGCCAGGCCGATTCGAATTGAGGCAATCGCCCGACAGTACATCACAGGGTCAATGTGGCGAGACTATGCGGGTGGGCAGCGTCAATTCGGGGGCGCTCTCCTGCCC
>JAKMEU010000280.1 GCA_022425845.1 Luminiphilus sp.
GCACACAGGCTTACACAGAAGCAGTAGAGCGAAGTTTGCAGGTCACTGCGGCTGCCGCTGAAATGATTGAGGCACACCCCAACCTGGAGATGGTTGTACCCTCAGAACTATCCATTTGTGTGTTCAGGCGGGTCGGATGGTCCCCGGAGGAATACGCCGCTTGGAGTGACAAATTGCTCGCCGAAGGTCTCGCCTTCGTGACGCCCACCAAGCACGAGGGTGAAACCGTTTTGCGATTCTGTATCGTCAATCCCCGCACCGGTACCGAAGACATTCGCATGATCCTCGACACGCTCTGATTATGGATGATGTCCTACCTCACCGATGGGACCTGCTGCTGCGCTATCGCTTTATCGAGTGCATCGCCCTGTGGGAAGGTAGGCTGACAACGCGACATCTCGTAGAAACCTTTGGCATTGGCCGACAGCAGGCGAGCAAAGACATCAATGTCTATAACAATGAGGTCGCGCCCAACAACCTGCGCTATGACAAGTTTCTGAAGGGCTACGAACCGGCGGAAACGTTCACGCCCCGTGTCACCCTGGGACTGGCTGAAGAGTATTTGCAGTTGCTGGCCAACCGAAGCGAGTTACATCGGACGTTTTCCTCAATGGCTTTGCCCCAGGGACATACCGAGGTTCTAGAGCCCCCTGCCCGTCCTGTATCCCCGGCGCTGTTGCGCCCCATCTTGCAAGCCGCACGGGAACATCAGCGCATTGAGGTGGATTATGTCTCCCTCAATAACCCCGACCGTGAAGGGCGCATTATTGCACCCCATACATTGGTATGGACCGGGTTGCGCTGGCACGTTCGAGGCTGGTGCGAAAAAAATCAGGATTTTCGGGACTTCGTGCTGAGTCGGTTCCGGGGTGAACCGGAGCTGCTGGGCCCGTCAGAACACAGCGACACCGAGGACCGAGACTGGCAGACAATCGTGCACGTCGTGCTGATACCCGACCCCCGACTTTCAGATGACCAGAGAGCTGTCGTGGCGAGTGATTACGGTATGCACGAAGGCACGCTGCAACTCGAGGTGCGGGCGCGGCTTGTTGGCTACCTGCTGCAAATGCTGAATATCAATGCCGGAGACATTCTCGAAGACCCCAGAGCCCAGCAGGTAGTGATCGAAAACAGGGACGACATCAGAGAGTGGCTTTTCTGACCCCCTGATCTGGGATGCCATGCCAGTCGCCGTTTTCCACCGTGGTTTTGTGATTACACTCACACAATGAGAACCGGGTTGTTGGCCGATTATTGTTCATTGGCTACCTTACTGCAGTGATGAGCGCTGTACGAGAGGTCAGGAAATGAATGCATCAGCTGGAGCAGCTTTTGACATAGCCACGTCTGAACGTCGCGGACGACAGCCGGCTGTGCCCGATCAACTCAGCAAAACCCTGAGCTTCGAGCAATCTGTAACGCTCACCGCCAAATCGCAGTTTGGCTGGACACTGGCATTTGTCCGACGCCCCCTGTTTCAGGACATCGAAGTCGTCATTACCAATCCGGATCGAAGCGAGTACATGATGGTCGATGAGGATGGCTCTACCCGTCCTTTTTATAACGTACGCAGCGACGACTTCAGCTAAACTAGCTAATCCCTATCGGCAGATAACGAGGCGGCTCACTTTGGTGGGCCGTTTTTTTTAGCCTGCTACCCTTGTGATATTTCAGCTCGGGAATCGCTGTGACGACATTAGGTGTGGATGGATGCCGCGGTGGCTGGCTGGGCATCAGTCATAACTCGAAAAGCATGGACTGGCAGCTCGCGACATCCCTGGGCGCCCTGCTGTCATCGACCCGGGCATCGCGCATATTTATCGACATCCCCATAGGTCTCTCGACCACGGGGCACCGGGAATGTGATACCGCCGCACGCCGAAAGCTGGGACGGGGTTTCTCCAGCTCGGTTTTTACACCCCCCGCGCGGGCGTCACTGGGAGCGCAGAATTACCCCGATGCCAATACTTTGAACAGAACCCATAGCGGAAAGGGGCTCAGCAAACAGAGCTATTATCTTTTCCCAAAGATCCGCGAGGCCGATGAGTGGCTTCAGGCATCCGTAGGTTCACCCCTTCAGGTCAGGGAAGCACACCCCGAGGTCGCCTTCATGGCCATCAACGGCGCCCCGCTGCAGCACAAAAAGAAAACCGTGGCCGGTTTCAATGAACGGCTTGAACTGCTGGCTCGGCTGGATGTGCAGGTTGCGCAACTGGCCGACAATATCCTCGCAACAACACGACGCAGAGAAATCGCCGCCGATGATGTGCTGGACGCTTGCTGCCTGGCTCTAATGCCGCTGGCCGGGCGCCTACGCACATTACCGGCTCAGCCGACACGCGATGCCTGTGGTTTGGCGATGGAGATTTGCTACTTCGACTAAGGCCTCATAGTGGGCGCAGCAAAATGGCCAGGCGCGGCCATGTTCCTCATCGCCCCCCAGGGCGCAGGTACAGGCCACATACCGACAGATTCGAAGTGCCGACTATTTCAGGCACGAAGCGCCGACACGCCCTCGAAAATCTTGACCAAAAGAAACCCGGCCATCAAACCAAGCACGCCGCCTATTAGCATCGGGAGAATGCCCCCGGCAAATTGCAACTGGGCAGCAAGGGCATCGACCCTTTCGGTCAGCATGGGAAAAGCGTGCAGCAGGATGCCACCGCCGACCAGGAACATGGCAACCGTTCCGACCACCCCCAGTGCCTTCATGAGCCAGGGCGCGAACCAAAGCAAGCCTCCTCCCAACTTACGCATTGAGGAAGCAAAGAATCCCTCCCCTGATTTCTGGGTGAGCATGAGGCCCAGGTCATCTATTTTGACGATTCCCGCCACCAGTCCGTAGACCCCAACGGTCATTAACGTCGATATCCCCGCCAGGACAATCAGCTGGGTAAGCAACTGTTGACCCTCCACCACCCCCAAAGTCAGCACAATGATTTCCGCAGAGAGGATGAAGTCTGTACGCACCGCACCGCGAATCTTGGTGCGCTCCAGCTCTGCCAGGTCACAGCCAGGATCAGAGAGCTTTCGGGCAACAGCCTCCCCTTCTTCACTGGAGTGTGACTTACCACCGTGGAGTAGCTTTTCCGCACCCTCAAAGCACAGGTAGAGTCCACCGCAGACCAAAAGCGGCGTGATTAACCAGGGGATGAAAGCTGAAATCAATAATGCTGCCGGCACCAGGATGAGCTTGTTGAAAAAGGAACCCTTGGCAACAGCCCACACCACCGGCAACTCACGGTCTGGCCGAACGCCCAGGACACGCTCTGCATTTACAGCCAGGTCGTCGCCCAGCACCCCGGCGGTTTTCTTTGCTGCGACCTTGGTCATCAACGAGACGTCATCAAGGACGGCGGCGATGTCATCAAGAAGCGCAAGCAGGCTGCCTATGGCCATAGCATTACTTCCTCTTGCGTCGGACCGAGGCCTGACGCATTTTGGTCTTGGGATGACGGGGCACTTTTCCGGTACTCAGGTACTTGTGGATGCTTTCCTGGGACCGGATATTGGCCGCCTTTTTCTTTGGCTTGGCATAGCGGTTTTCCTGGTCAGCATCGAGGACGCGGCCCTTGACGTTGTCATACCACTGCTGGTCCAGGATCTGCTGCAGGGTTTCCTGGGCGGCGGTATCGCGCACCGGGCACAGCACTTCCACCCGGAAGTCCACGTTACGGGTCATGAGGTCTGCTGAGCCCAAGAAGTAGTCCGGCTGGCCGCGGTTATGGAAGACATAAACCCGGGGGTGCTCCAGGTAGCGATCGACAACGCTGATGGCGGCAATGTTGTCCGACAGGCCCTTTACCCCGGGCAACAGGGAGCACATACCCCGAATGATCAGTCGCACCTTGACCCCGGCCTGACTGGCTTCATACAGCTTGCGGGTGACCTGCTGGTCCACCACGTTGTTGCACTTCAACAGGATCTCCGCGTGATAGCCCTCCCGGGCATGGCGGATCTCCCGGTCGATCAGACCGGTGATGCCGGCCCGGGAATTGTGGGGAGAGACCAGCAGGGATGTGTAGTCGGGACGGCGGTAGGGGTATTTGAGAAAATCAAACACCCGGGCCAAATCACGACCGATATCCTGGTCAGAGGTCAGCAGGGAAAGGTCTGTGTACAGCCGCGCCGTCTTTTCGTTGAAGTTGCCGGTACCCACGTGACTGTAGTAGCGAAGTTCCTGATTTTCACGCCGCTCGATCAGAAAAACCTTGCTGTGCACCTTGAGCCCCTGGATGCCGAAGATCACGGCGATACCGGCTTCGGTCAGACGCTGGGCCCAGGTGATATTGGCCTGCTCATCAAAACGCGCCGCCAGTTCCACCACTACCTGCACGAACTTCCCGTTGTCCTTGGCGTTGAGCAGGGCATCCACAATCCGGGAATTTCGGGCCACCCGATACAAGCAGATGCGAATGGATACCACATCCGGATCCAGTGCCGCCGTCTTGAGCACATCGACAACGTAGTCAAAGGGGTGATAGGGAAAATACAGCAGCACATCCTGCTCCCGCACTTTCTCGAATATGCTTCCCCCCTGCTCCAGGCGCGGAATCGGTATGGTCGGCTGCGGCTTGAATTCCAGGTATCGCGGTCCTGCGTTGGGAAAATCGATAAAGTCCTTGGAGTTGTGATAACGGCCACCAGGAATCATGCTGTCGTACTTTCCAAAGCCAAAACGTTTGCGTAAATAATCGAGCAGGCGCGACGGCATGGTTTCATCAAATACAAAGCGGACCGCATCGGCTCGCTTGCGCTGCTTCAGGCTCACGGCCATTTTCTCGATCAGGCTCTCGTTGATGCCCTCGTCGATCTCGAGCTCGGAATCCCGGGAGAACTTGAAGCAGTAGGCCGATACCGATTCAATCTCAAAGACGCCCCGGAACACCTGGGACAGACAGGCCCGGATGATGTTGTCGAGCACGATATACACCCTGCCCTGACCCTTGCCGCTACTGGGAATCTCAATGAACCTACCCAGGCGATCGGTGGGCACCTCCAACAGGGCGTACTGGGGGCCGGCGGTGGTGGCGATGTCCACGGCAAGGTACAGAGACTCATCGGCTAGGTGGGGAATGGGCTGTTCGTCCCTGAGCAGGATGGGCTCCAGTTCAGGCAACACCTTGTCGATGAAAAATGCCTGCACAAAAGCCAACTGCTCCTTCCGTAGCTGCTGCTCATTGATCAGGTAAACGCCGCGGCGGGCAAGTTCCCGCAATGATTTTGCGTAGACCAGCTCAAATTCCTGCTGCAGCGCCTTGACCCGATACTGAATCGCAGCCAGTAGCTTTTTGGCCCGTTGGCGCTGCCCTCCGGACGATACGGAAATCATGCGACGGACTTCGGCGACCCGAACCCGGAAAAACTCATCGAGATTGTTGGAGAATATGCCCAGGTAGCGCACCCGCTGTATCAGGGGTACGCCGGGATCATCGGCCTCTTGCAGCACCCGGGCGTTGAAGCTTAACCAACTCAGCTCCCGGGGGTAGGTGTTGGGCTCGCCCAGATCGGCCAGCAGCTCTTCAATGGGTGTCTGGCTCAGGAGTAACCCGGCAGGCTCCTCGAGTTTCTGGGCGTCTTCTGGCTGTAGCATCCTGGGTCCGGCCACCTGGCTCAGGGTTTTAGTGTCAACGTGTCTGCGCGTAACAAACCGAGCACTTCCTCGGCCGTATTGCCAAGCACCTGGGCACGGACACCGCGCCGACCCACCGTACCCATGACAACCAACTGCGCTTTCTTGTCCGCGGCCTCGGAAACAATCGTCTTGGCCACCGGACCCCGCTTGACCTTGAATCGGGACAGGGGTAACCCGGTTTGCTCTGCCAGCTTTTCAAGGGTCGGCCGCAATTCCGTCTCCTTGGCTTTCGCATATTTTCTGGGGTCTACCAGATCGAGATCGTTGAGCAGGGTCGGCACATCGATCACACACAGCACCAGCAACTCTGTCTCCAGCATCTCCGCGTAGTGTCGCGCCGTGGTCACCACATCGACATTGAGGGCCTGTTTGGTCTTGCTGCCGGCGTCGAGATCGACGGTCGCCAAAATCAGGCCGCCTTTACGCCATTTTCGCTTACTGACCAGCAACACCGGCGCACTGCACTGCCGAAGTAGATGCCAGTCTGTGGAGGTGTGGCCGAAGGATTCCGACTTGTGCCGGGTCTTCACAACCCCTGCGTAATCTCCGCCGGCGCGTTTGATGATCCAGTCGTGAATGGCCTCCGCCCAAACCACTTGGACCTTTACCCGGCGATTGGAGCCTGCAAATTTTTCCACCTCGGCGGTCACTGCGCTGCGACGCTGATCCATTAACTGCTTCTTGACCGAGGCAGCCGACTTGGCATCCAGCTTCAATCGCTTCAGGTCAGCGTAGACAAAGGCAACCACCTCAGGCTGGAGATCCATCAGCTCGGCCAGTTGCAGCCCGCGAGGTGTCGCGGAGCAGGAGCCCTCAACATCGGCGACGATCAATAGCTTACTCATGGATAGTCCTCATCACACTCGGGATGACAGTATAGGGTCGAGCCACACCCCCCGCACCCTAAATTGTAGACTTTCGCTGGCCTTCCCGAGGCTCAAACTCGCGGCTGAGGAACGGGGTAATCAGCTTTACGCAGGCCCCAGGATTCTCCAGCGGAAGCAAATGACCACCCTCAACGGCATGGATCTCCGCACTGGGCATGGCACGCTGCCATTTTTCAAGATTGCCCGGGCGACAAACCTCACTGTCACGACCCACAATCCCCAATGTGGTGATGCGCAGACCCCGCAGCCGACTGAGCATCAGGGGCGCTGATCGATAGACACAGGCTTCCCAGGCACCCGTCCAGCGCAGTGAGACGCCACCATCCCGTGTCGCATGTCCCCCGAGGACGTAATCCCAGAGCACTTCATCGGAGACCCGTCGAAACGGACGCTTCTTTCGGTAGAACGCAAAAGCTGCTTCGTGGCTGTCAAAACAACCGGGGCGTCTCAGGGCGCTCCGCACCATGGGAAGCTCCTTTCCGACAGCACGTAAAATTTGCCCCGGCAACCACATCTGGAACGGAATGAGGACCGGATCCAGGGCGACGATCCCCCTGAACAGGCCGGGCTGTTGTAACGCAGCGAGCATACCGATCACCGCGCCCATCGAGTGGCCGACCAGAAAAACGGGCTCCGTGGCCTCACGCTTGAGGGTCTCTACCAGGTCGTCTGCATAGACCCGCCAATTCTGGGTGGTAAGGGCAGGACCACGCTGCCAAAACGGGCGATGCTCCACCGTCATCAACCGGCAGTGGGGTAGCAGGGGTTCGAAGAGCGTGCGATAGGATTCGGGCGGGTAGCCATTGGCATGGGCAAATACAACAACGGGCCGTGCGGCTGCGTTATCAGGGGCGCTCACTTCATGAAGGGTTTGCATACACCGGCACTGCAGACGCTAGGATGACGCCAGAAGTACGTACCGGGACACCCAGTTGGTTTAAATTACCTGAAGGGGAGAAGAAAAAGCCCGAGTACTCCCGGGCGCTGGCCTTTAAAGCTTGGAGAACTCCCTGTTCAGGTCGTACCGTCGTGACGTCACGTACCGCTCCATTGACTCCACGCGCTCGAGGGCCTCGTTCAACCGTTCCTGGGCCTTACCCAACCGGTCCCTGGGAGCGTCCGGGTAGTGAAATACGGTTTTCTTTCGATAGGTATAGCGGTCCTCGTCGTATTCCATTTCGACGTCCTCCTGCCCCCAGCGGCTGGGCCGGGGAGCAAGAACCACCCAGGCCACAATGTAACCCCAAAACGCCAGGGACCCCGTAAAGAGCAGCAGTGCAACGGCCGCGAGACGGACCATCCAGGTCGCGACTCCCCAGTGATCAGCAAGACCAGAGCACACACCACCAATCCAGCCCTCAGGCCGATTTCGATACAGGCCCATACCCCAGCCCGATTTCCGCCTGCTTCCAAAACTTTCGCGCTGTTCCCTGCGCATCATTCGCTCCTTGGTTTTTCAGCTTTACGCCAGTCGGGGTGATCCGCATCCAGGATCGACTCCAACGAGACAATTCGGTGACTGAGTTTATCGACGGTAGCCAGCATCTCATCCAAAGATTGGCGGTCGTCTTCACTCAGGCTTCGACTGGACCGATTAAGGCTGCGGTAGTGCATCACTATCCAGATCGGTGCGACGATCACCATGAACAGCACCATCGGTACAAACATCATTTCAAACGGATCCATGCTTTGGCTCCCTGCCCGCAGTCCTAAAGGTCGTTAGTGTAATCAGCCTTCCCTGGCCTTTCATCCCTGGCCGCTCAGGCCCCGTCCTTATTCACACTATTTCCATCCTCATCAGTCTTCATTGACTGTTTGAGGGCTTCCAGCTCCTCGTTGAGGGAATCGTCCTCACGGAGCGCATCAATCTCAGCCGCCAGGCCACCCTCGCGACCCAAATCCATGGCTTCCAGTTCACCTTCAAGGTTGTCCATCCGGCGTTCAAACTTATCGAACTTGGTAAACGCCTCATCGAGCTCACTGCGATGCACCTGGCGCTTGACTGCCATACGCGATTGCACGGTCTGGGAACGCATCAGCATCGCTTTCTGCTTGGCCTTGGCGTCAGAAAGCTTTTGTTGAAGCTGGGCGATTTCATTATTCAATTGCCCAATGTGCTCGTCCGTAGCCGCCAACTCGGTGCTGACCACCTCAAGCTCCTGTTCGATGACGCGCTTTTCCTGCAGCGCTGCCCGCGCCAGATCCTCACGACCTTTACTGATCGCAAGCTTCGCCTTCTCCTCCCAGTTAACAACCTCCTGGCTGACCTGGCTGCGCTTTCGCTCCGCGGTTTTTCGATCTGCCAGGACCCGGGCTGATGAACTACGTACCTCAACCAGCGTGTCTTCCATCTCCTGGATAATCAGCCGAATCATCTTCTCCGGATCTTCGGCACTGTCCAGCAGTGCATTGATGTTGGAGTTAACGATATCTGACATTCGTGAAAAGATACCCATGATAGTTCTCCTGTTTTAGCTCGCGGCGCCGGTGTGGCCGGAGTCTTCTATGACCCGCCCTAGCCAGTAAGCCAGTTCAACGCCTACAGCGATGACGGCGAACGTGGCGGCGGCCGCGAAGCCTCCAGCCAGGGCACCCACTGCGCTGCAGATGAAGATGATTGCCGTGTAAACCGCGAAACGTTCGTCGATAGCGTCCATGTCTTCCTAATCCTTAATTGGTTGGTAGGGCTTCCTGCCCTTCGAGGAACCGGCCACTCCGGCGCCTACACCCAGTACTT
>JAKMEU010000309.1 GCA_022425845.1 Luminiphilus sp.
TCAGCACAGGCCTGTAAAATGGGCAGCGGAAAATGATCATAGCCGCAACCGGGGGTGTTGCCCTTTGGTATATCGGCAGCCACCTTGCCACTGCCATCCAGAACCGGCAACTCACAGTAATTAATCGTGCTGCCATCGCCAGCCAGTGTTGCCGGATCAGTCGTCAACGGGGGTCTCCCCGAGAAAAACGCCAGCCAAAGCAGCACCAGCACCACCGACAGCAGCACGCCGCCACCCCATTTGATTACAGGGACTATCATAAGCTTTCCACCCCCACCTTTACGTCGCAAAAGCGTCGGTCACCGGCGCCATCCAGGTTTGCTTGAGCGTCCTAAATATTACAGGCTCTTTACCCGCCAACTGTGTTGCGAGGGCCAGAGCTTTAGGTAACAGTTCTGCCTCCGCCGCCAAATCATCCGCGATACCGGCGGTGATCGCTTCACCTGCCGTGTAGCGCTTACCGGTCAGCAAAGCATCCCTCACTGTGCTGGGGGGAAGTTTTGCGCGCAGGATTCCCATCATTGACGGCGGTACGGGTACACCCACGTCCACCTCGGAAACACAGTACCAGCCGCGATCCTCACGCATGATGCGATAATCACAGGACAGCGCAATAAACGCGCCCGCCGCAAACGCATGGCCATTCAGGGCGGCCACAGTGGGGCACGGCAGTTGCAGTAATCGTCGGTGTATCTCGCTCATTCGTTGGCCGAATAGCTCAATGGCGGCTGCATCGAGGGTGCTCACCACCTCCAGGTTGAGGCCCGTGCAAAACGATTTGCCCTCTCCCGCCAACACGAGGGAGGCGCCCTGACCACAATCCCCCTCGATCGTATCCAAAACATCAAGCATCCGCTGCTGCCACTCGGGACAGATCGCATTGGCCGGCGCGTTCATGACGACACAGTGGATGCCATCGGACTTTTCATATTTGATCATTGCCGGTGCTCCGGTGTTAAAGGTTTAGTTGCGACGCATCGAAAATGAGCCGAAGGCAAGACTAGCGACTCGCCCTGACGTCCCGTATGGCCTGCACGCACTGTTCGGGTTGTTCCTGCTGCAAGAAATGGCCGGCCGGGCCAATCGTTCGGTGCGGCAAACCCTGGCATCCCGGCACTCGCTTCAAAAATAGCGCATCGCCCCCAGCCGTCACCGGGTCCTTATCGGAGAAAGCGAGCAGAAAAGGTTTGTCGAACTGCTCGAGTACCTTCCAGGCCGCCTTATTTTCCACCACCTCGGGTTCATCATGAAATATCGGTACCAGTGAAGGAAACTGCCTTGCCCCGGCTGCATAGGAAATGTCTGGGAAAGGCGCATCGAAGGCTGCCTTTTCAGCCTCGCTCAAGGCACCCCCAACGACCCCACCAATAATATGGGTACCGGGTCGGGCGATTGCGGGGTTCTCCGCCGCAAACTTTCGCCAATACAGAAATCCGGGAATACCGGAGGTATCCTGGAACCGTGCCGCCAAATCCATTGCCTCAGGTACGGGCAGGGTCTCGTAGGCTGCTTTAAGCGGAGCGGTGAATTGCTCGGGTATTACCCCGGCGGGCAGCCCACCGTTGGCGAGCACAACGTGGGTGAAGCGATCCGGAAATTCTGCTACCAGCCGCAGGCCGATCAGACTGCCCCAGTCCTGAAAGAATACCGTTATGTCAGTGAGACCCAACTGGGTTAACCAGTGGCGCATCCAAGCTATATGGCGGGCATAGGTGTAGTCCGTGCGTTCTGTGGGCTTGTCAGAGCGCCCGAAACCTACCAGGTCCGGCGCAACGACGCGGAAGCCTGCCTCAAGCAGCGGCGGAATCATGTGTCGGTACAAATAACACCAAGCGGGCTGACCGTGCATAAGCAGTACGACAGGGGCATCTGCAGGACCCTCATCGACATAATGGATACGCAGTGTGCCCCCTTCTCCGTCTGCAACAGTGAGGTAGTGGGGCTGATAGGAAAACAAGGGCAAGCCCTCAAAGCACTCATCTGGTGTTCGTAATACTTTCAATGTGCTCACTCCTCTTTGATGACGTCGCCCCAGTTGTTGACGGGTATTTCCGGCTAATGTTTATTCCTACCCTGATAGTTGGCGACTCTTTACCCGTCATGGGGCGGGCTTCTCACTCGCTCCAGCGTTCTGTTTACAATCGCTACCGCCGAAATAATATGGCATATAGTATGTCATTACAATGGTCTTGTTATTGGCCGGAGGTGCATGGATCACGGCTAGCGCCGCCTCTGCTGCCGAATGCCGATCGGCAGCGCCAACAGCCACTCTTCCATAGCCCGGCAAACGGCTGGGGACAACGCTAAGCGCCAGGTTTCCAAGTGCTAGCTCATGATTTACCGCCTATCGGTTACCGGCGGCAAAACAGCGGAGCGCCGGTTACAGGAATACAAAGACCTATAAAAAAAGGCGGCAAGAGCCGCCTTTTTTAAACCAAATCAGAATTAGAATTCCCAGGCTGCCTGCACACCCCAGACCTCACCACGAGCACGATATTGACCGTGAGATCCTCCCGCAAGCGGAATGTCGAAGGCGCCCGTAGCAAAGGATTCGTCACCGATATTCCGACCGTAGAGCATCAGCATCCAGCTGTCACCGCGCAGACCAGTACGGAAATTGACCAACTCATAACCAGCCTGGACATCGATAGGGTCAAGATCTCCGGTCATGAAGTAATCGTCTGTGAAGTTGACATCTAACTGGGTAAACCAGGCCATGGCGCCAATGGGCTGAACGAACTCCGCCCCAAAGGACCCGGTATACTCTGCCGATCCTAGAGGAACTCCACTAAGATCCTGGGCCTGGCCTGATGCGACACCATTTCCGAGGAACTGTTGGTCGCAGGTTCGCCCATCCACCGTTACCGAGGTAACCGGTGAATCTGGAGTTAGGACACCCAGGCCACGAAGCGCATCTTGCTGCGCTGCCGTACAGCCGGCACCGGGGAAGGACCCGTACTCTCCATCGATATAGCCGAAGGCCAGGTTGAAACGCAGCTTCTCAGTCGCCTGCCATGCCGCATCCACTTCAAACCCCGAGATTTCGGTACTCGCAGCGTTCGCCACGACAAAGCCCAAGCCCACAAACGTTGATACCTGCTGATCATCGTACTCACTATTGAAGTAGTTCCAGTTAACACGCAGCGAGCCATCTAGGAAGGTGTGTTTGCCCCCCACTTCGATGGACCAGGCGGTTTCATCGTCATACTCGAAGCCGATCCCCGGCTGGTCGCGCAGAATAGTGCCATCAGGAAGAAAGATGGGGTTTTGATCGTCTACCGAGTTGAAGCCGCCACTCTTAAAGCCCTCGGCATAGCTGATATATAGCAAGTGATTGTCCGCGGGTCGCCAGTCAATAGACCCCGCTGGCATCAGCTGATCGGTATCGCGGCTTTCGTCAAACTCGTGGGCATAGCTGTCAAAAAAGGAGCCCATCAGAGTGTGCAGCAGCGGATTATTTGCCGGGGGAATCGGGTTGGTCAGGCCTGTGGCGACTTGGGTAATGTCCATCCGTGCAGCCACATCTTTAGTTTCTTCGGTATACCGTAAACCAGCGGTAATACTCAAGGTATCGGTGAGTTCAAAGGTGCCCTGGGCAAACATCGCCCAGGACTCAGTGTCCTGCTGCCACCGGGACAATCGACCGACCTGGCTGTACATGGTCAACCCCTCCACCCCCGGGGGTAAACTACCGGCAGGGATACCCAGAATAGCCTCGAAAAACGCCAACTGGCCGGGAGTGTAGGCGAGGAAAGTGGGCGTCCCTACCACTGCGCTGATAAAGCCGGGTTGACCGAGGGTCCCATCTACCACAACCAGCCGGTCTATTTCCTGTTCAGACTCAATGTAGTTG
>JAKMEU010000330.1 GCA_022425845.1 Luminiphilus sp.
CTTGGAATCACCGATTCAATTTTGATCATGTCTGACTTGCTACCCCGGCAGGTGCACCTCGATGGGGCGCATAATTTCCGCGACCTGGGGGGGTACAGCCTCAGTTGCGGGGGCGTATTTTCCGGCGCCCGAGTCTACCGCTCTGATCATCTGGGCGGGCTCACCGATGACGATCGTCAAAAACTGGTGTCGCTGGGCGTGACCACCGTCGTGGATTTCCGTCGTGCCTATGAGAGAGCTGAAAACCCTGATCGGCTGGAGGGCACTGGTATCGATGAAGTGTGGCTTCCCGTTGAGGCCGAAGGCGTTGACGTGATTAACATCCGCCGGGCCGTCGAGGAGGGCGAGTTGGATACGGCGGGCGCGCAGGACTATCTGACCCGGGCCAATACGGCGTTCGTCACGCATTTTTCCCAGGTGTTCAGTGACTTTCTGCACCTGCTTCTGGAGCCCGGCCGTCTGCCCCTTGTCTTTCACTGCTCTGCCGGCAAGGATCGCGCAGGCTTCGCGGCGGCACTGACCCTGCTTATTGCCGGCGCCTCTCGACAGGCGGTCATGCAGGATTATCTGGCAACCAACCACTGCAATGCCCGATATCGGCAATCGTTGACGGCGTCGCTGGTGAACCGCGGCGCCACAGATGAAACCCAGCGCGCCCTGAATGCTCTCATGCAGGTCCATCCCACGTACCTGGGGGCGGCGTTTGCCGCTATCGAAGCGGATTATCGTGATGATAATCATTATTTTTCGACCGCTTTGGACTTCGATGGCAGTAAGCGGGCAAGCCTCAAGGCCCTGCTGACTGATCCTGTCCGGGGTTGAGCGCACTCCTGATTTTCACCCTTCAAAGGGACGATATTAGAAACCGTGCTGGTGGCTATACTGACGACGGCTGACAGTCAGGAGTTACCGTGGAAAAACCTATGTTGGATCGCGCTTACCAACCGCTGCAGGTGGGCCCCATCACTTTGCCCAACCGGTTTATCAAAGCGGGTGCAAATGAAAATATGTCCATGGCGGGTCTGCCCACCCTGGCCATGCTCAAGCATCATCAGGAGTTGGCCATGGGGGGCGTCGGACTGACGACCATGGCGTATCTGGCTGTGGAGAAAGTGGGCCGCACGCTGCCAGATCAATTGTGGCTCAATGACCAGGCCGTATCCGAATTGAGGGTGGTTACCCGTGCGGTACACGAGGCGGGTGGAAAAATTGCGGCACAGATCACCCACGGCGGCTCCTTCGTCACCGGTATCTTTGTCCCCCGGCGCCTGCAGAGCTCAGTTTCGGGATTCAATCCGGCCGGGCTGCTCCGGGGTAATTTTTTGCGGCGTGCCATGACCGAGACTGATATGGACCGCATGGTCGATTCGTTTGTGCTGGCGGCAGAGCGATGTGTCGCAGCTGGATTCGACGCCGTAGAGATCCACATGGGCCACGGATACCTTCTCAATCAGTTTCTTTCTCCAATGGATAACCAGCGAACCGATGCCTATGGCGGAACGGCTGAAAATCGTGCTCGCTTTCCCGCCCGGGTTCTCGCAGCCGTCAAGCGTAAAGTGGGTGATCGAATCGCGGTGCTGGCCAAAATCAATGTGTCTGATGGCCGCAGCCGGGGGGGTACGGTGGAGGATGCCATCGTGACGGCACAGGTACTCGAGGCCGCCGGAGCTGACATGCTCGTGCTGTCGGGAGGGCGAAATGTTGAATCCGGGTGGTTCATGTTTGGCAGCAATCTCAACCTGAAGGCTATGCAGCGGGTTCTTGGCAAGTGGTCGCTGAGTGGCATGGCGATCGCTGCTACCGCCAAGTCGGCGCCGAAGATTGACTTTCGAGAGCTCTATTTTTGGGACTACTCGACGCAGATCCGCGAACGGGTCAACATCCCGCTGGCCTATTTGGGTGGGGTTAAATCAGCGGACAATGTCGCGCAATGTATGGAGGCCGGTTTCGAGGCCGTGGCGCTCGCCAGGGCACTTCTGCGCGAACCCGACCTGCCCAATAAATGGCGCGAAGACGCCACGGCACCCTCGCTCTGCGATAATTGCAACAGCTGTATCGCTTATATCTATCACCCCGGGGGGACGTGGTGTATTCACCGTCCGCCCAACGAACTGAGAAATAACCAGGTGCTTGCATCATCGGAGGTGGCCTGAATGAAGCCGTATGCCCCGCGGTTGCGGCCAGCGCGGATCCTCTGTGGGTGGTTGCCGGAGTCTGGCGGGACTGGCGATAACGCCACGGCGGCCGTCCCGTCATGCTGACGTTGGATTATGAACATGAGATCAGGGCTTCCGCCGCCTGTGTCTGGGCGGTGATTGTTGATTTTGAGCATTACGGCGACTGGAATCCGTTTGTGACACGCTGCGAGACGGCGCTGGAGCCCGGTGCGCCTATTGTCATGCAGGTCGATATGGGTCCTTTCAGTCTGGAGCAGACCGAGCAGGTGACTCGGGTAGAACCCGAGACTTTGTTTGAGTATCGGATGCGGCCTGTGGGGACGTTACTGTACAGCCGCCGCCAGCACCATATTACCCCCCTCGCTGGGGGCGTAACCCGGTACAGGTCCTACTTTGAATTGCGGGGTTGGCTGGCCCCCCTGGTCGCCCTTTGCATGGGGTATTTCCTGCGCCGTGGCTTCAAGCAGATGTCGGCGGCGGTCCAGTGTCGCGCAGAGCAGCTGAGTTCGGGTGCGTCGTGACGTGCCGTGGATTCCAAGAGGAAGCACTATGACGAGTAAGGGAGGAATAGCCCTTGTTACCGGCGCCAGTCGAGGGGCGGGTGCGGGCATCGCGCGGGCGCTGGGGGCTCATGGGTATACCGTCTATGTCACCGGGCGATCCGAGCAAATCGGCGCCGCAAGAGCCTGGGACGGTTCGGTATTACCCGGGACCATCCATGATACGGCAGCTGCGGTGACCCAAGCGGGGGGTGTAGGTATCGCCCTGCGCTGTGATCATGCCGACGATGCTGCTGTGGCTGAGGTCTTTGCCCACATTGGGAAGGAGTCAGGTCGACTCGACATTCTGGTCAACAATGCGACCTATATGCATCCCGAGCTCATCACCCCCAAGCCTTTTTGGGAGAAAGGCCTGGAGGCCTCGACCATTTTAGATGTTGGTCTGCGCTCGGCTTATGTCGCCAGTTGGCACGCGGCCCAACTGATGGTGCCCGCGGCTTCAGGCTGGATCTTTTTTGGCTCGTCGTTTGGCGCGAACTGTTATATGCATGGCCCCGGCTACGGCGCCCAGAAAGCAGGTATCGACAAATTTGCTGCCGACATGCAGCACGACCTTGAGGGGACGGGGGTGAACGCTCTATCGATTTGGATGGGCCCTCTCAAAACAGAGCGGGCCCTAAAGGCCGCAGAAGTACATCCTGAACAATATGAGCAGATCATGCAGGTGGCGGAAAGCCCTGAGTACACTGGCCATCTCATTCATGCCGTGGCGTCGCGGCCGGAGGGGGAGGCCTACCGTGGGCAAACCGTCATTGGTGCGGAACTTGGCAGGGCGCTGGGTGTGAGTGACAACGGACAGTATCCGCCGTCCCATCGGGAACTGCTGGGCCCGCCCCCTGTGCGGTCAAAGGCCGTTATTTATTGAGGAAAACGATGATTCAATTGGCTGCCACGGGGCGTTTCCTGAGACCTGCTAAGTTGGTTTTTCTGTTTCTCTGCGGCCTCCAGTTGCTCACTGCCTGTGAACCCATCGATGATCCGTCTGTCCTTCGGGGAATCAACGAGCCGATCGTAGATAATTACCCGTCAGTGCCCGGGCTGTCAGCCAATCCACTCCGAAATCTGTATTGGGGCGACCTGCATATCCACACGTCACTGTCCAGCGATGCCTACACCATGGGCGTGCGTGCGCTGCCGCCGGATGTTTACCGCTTTGCCCGTGGCAAGACCATCGAGCACGGTGTGGGGTTTCCCCTGACGATCCGCCGTCCCCTCGACTTTGCTGCGGTGACCGATCATGCAGAGTATCTGGGGCAGGCGCGCCTTGCGGAGCTGGATATACCCACGACTCGGCAGCCGCTACAACAACTTCTTACCGAGGGCAGTCGCCTCGACGTAACGCTGGCTTGGGCTGAGACCATGGCCCTGATCAGCGAAAATGGCTTCAAGCTCACTCTCCCGGGCGTTGATTCAGCCATTAATTTGGCGGCATGGAAAACCATTGTTGATGCAGCTGAGCAGTTCAACGAGCCCGGTGTCTTCACCACTTTTATCGGATGGGAGTGGTCGGCCGATGGGGGGGATGTCACCGTGCATTTGCACCGCAATGTCATCTACGCCGATGGCCGGGTCCCTGAACGGCCTTTCAGTGCACTGGACGGGCCGACTCCGCCAGAACTCTGGCAATTTCTCAGGCGGGAGCGCAGGGCGGGCCGACAGGTGCTGGCTATACCCCACAACGGAAACCTTTCCCAGGGCGGTATGTATGCCCTGGAGGACGCCCAGGGCCAGCCCCGGGCTGAGCTGGCGCCCCGGGATCGATCAGCGCTTGAGCCCGTCAGTGAGATTCTTCAGGTGAAAGGCGCATCGGAGACCCATCCGCTGTTGTCGAGTCTTGACGAGTTCGCGGGATTTGAAATCGCCGATGCCGTACCGGGGCGCGCGGCGACGATGGAGACCGTGACGGGTTCCTACGCCCGGGATGCGCTGCGGCGCGGGATCAGCATTGCGCACCGGGAAGGGTTCAACCCCTTGGCTTTCGGCGTCATTGGGGCCAGCGATAGCCATAACGCCAGTTCGTCAACGGACGAGGATAACTACTCTGGAAAATTACCGATGATGGATGGCAGCGCAGGATTGCGTACCGGCCGAGCCGGTCTCGGCCTTGAATACCTGACCCCGGCGCCGGGTTGGGGTTCCGGCGGGCTCGCCGGGATCTGGGCAGAGGAGAATACTCGGGCCTCTATTTTTGCTGCGCTACAGCGTCGTGAGACGTTCGCGACCTCGGGCCCACGCATTTTCCTGCGCATGTTTGGCGGCTGGCAGTTGACGCCCGAGATGGCGCTGTCAGCCGACGGCG
>JAKMEU010000337.1 GCA_022425845.1 Luminiphilus sp.
GAATCTGGGTTTACCCCTGCTACTGGGATTTTGGCACGGAGATGTCATTGGCACCCTTTTGCTGGTGGGTTTGCTGCGTCTGGTGCTCAACCACCACGTCACGTTTTTCATCAACTCACTGGCACATTTCTGGGGCTCGCAACCCTACACCGAAAGCAACAGTGCGCGTGACAATGGCTTCCTGGCTTTCCTGACCTATGGTGAGGGCTATCACAATTACCACCATATATTTCAGACCGATTACCGCAATGGCATTCGGTGGTACCACTGGGATCCCACCAAGTGGCTGATCGGTTTGTGCGACAAGGTGGGCCTGGCACGCAATCTGGTGCGTACCCCGAGCTTCAAAATTCAGCGGGCGATGCTGGATACGCAGTTCCAGCGCATTCGACGCGAAGTCGAGGAGCGCCAGTCTCCAGACAATCTGCTGGGGCTGTTGGAGCGTGAGTATCAGCAATTCACAGATTTTGTGAATCAATGGAAGGCTTTACAGGCCGAGCGCTATGAGCGACAGGTAGCGGCGCTGGAAGGCGCGCTGTCCGAGCATCGACAGCGCTTGCATGCCAAGTGGGACAACGCGGCGATGCATTCGCGGCTTAAAACCCTCGAGTATGCCCTCAAGATGCAGCGTAAACGACTTGCATTGCTGATTGAGCAGGTGCAAATGCAGGCGCTACCCGCCTAGAAAGCATCCTCGCGATCCATGCGGTGGGCAACCCAAGTCAGCTGCCGCTTAGAGTAATCCACCATAGGGGAAAATGTTCATGCCAGAAATGACACTGCTGGGTTGGTTTCACACGATCTTGGGAATAGGGGCTGTTCTGACAGGCTTTTACACGGTGATTAAATACAGGGTGGTATCGCTGGAACAGGCTTCGGGCCGGATCTACGCGCTGCTGACACTGGTCGTCGCAGGTAGCGCACTGGGTATTTACAATCAAGGCGGATTTGGTATCGCTCATATCTTGGCGGTCTTAACGCTGGCTGCGCTGGCCTGTGGTGTGGTGATGGAGAAAGCTCAGCTGTTTGGCTCCGCCTCCAAATATTTTCAGGCTCTGGGTTATACCAGCACATTACTGTTCCACATGATTCCCGCTATTACGGACTTCCTGAGACGGCTGCCGATTGGCGATCCCTTTATCGATTCATTCGAAGATCCATTGCTTGGGCAGTTTCACCTGGCCTTCCTGGCCGTGTTTGTGGTCGGGCTATTGTCTCAAGTGATATGGCTGAGAAAGCAACCGGTGGGTGCCTGATATTTAGTTCCAGCTAGTGAGCGCTGCACAGGGACTGTGAGGTCTCATGGCCTGCGGGGCACGGGCAGCTCATGGGTAGGAAGCCCGGAGCGCAGAGTGGTAGGGCGCCCTGTAGAATTTAACCCCCGTTGGTTTGCACCCAGATATCAAGGATGGCAGACGACCTCGAGCTTGGTGTAACCCTTCACGAAGCTGGAGATATTACGCTGCGGCTCGCCAACCACCTCAATTCGTGAGAAGCGCGCCAGCATTTCCTCCCAAAAAATCTGAAGCTGTAGTTCCGCCAGGCGATTGCCAAAGCATCGATGTATGCCAAAGCCGAACGAGATATGGTTGCGCGCATTGGGTCTGTCAAAAATCAGGGCATCCGCATTCTCAAACTTCCGCTCATCGCGGTTACCCGACGCGTACCACATGGCGACTTTATCGCCCTTCTTGATGGTTTTGCCGTGCATCTCCACGTCTTCAAGCGCGGTTCGCCGCATGTAGGCAAGCGGCGTTTGCCAGCGGATGATCTCCGCCACAGTATTGGGAATCAGGTCTCGGTTTGCCCGGACTTTATCCCACTCATCAGGAAAGAGGTGAGAGCCGTACACCGACCCTGACATCGAATTTCGGGTGGTGTCATTACCGCCAACAATCAGTAATACCAGATTCCCCAGATATTCCATGGTATCCATATTTCGGGTGTCTTCACCGTTGGCCAGCAGCGTAATGAGGTCATGGCCGTCACCCCCCACGCGTTGTTGCCAGAGGGCCATAAAATATTCGACGCACTCCATGAGCTCAGCCCGACGCTGCTCTTCGCTCTCGACGATGCCGGTTTCCGGTCCTGCGGTGGTGACGTCCGACCAGCGAGTCAGCTTTCGCCGATCTTCGAAGGGGAAGTCGAATAGGGTCGCCAGCATCATGGTAGTCAATTCGATAGAGACGGTATCGACCCAATCAAAAACCTCGCCGGTGGGCAGGCCGTCGAGCACGTATTGCGTCCGTTCGCGTATGAGCGCAGACATTCTGGACAAGCTGGGGGATGACACGATGGGACCAACAGTGCGCCGTTGCACATCGTGCTTGGGTTGATCCATAGCGATGAACATGGGCAGCGGAAAATCCTGGCCAGGATTGGGCAGGACAATGGCCGGCTCAGATGAGAAGCGGTGATGGTCAGTGTCAATCGCCATGATGTCGTCGAAGCGAGTGACCGACCAATACGGTCCTACGGGCTCGTCATCCGGCTCCCTGAATTCAGACGTCCACCCCTCCCGGCAGTAGTGCAGTGGGTCTTCATCCCGGAGGCGTTTGAAGATGGCCCACATCTCCTCGGTTGGCCAAAACCTGGGATGGGATACATCCAGATCCTCGAGGGGTGTGCTGTAGGCGTAGTCATGACCGGGCAGAATGGATTTGCTGATCGCTTGGTTCACGGGTCTCTCCTGGCTTTCTTATTCCCAGCCGTTTAGCGCTGTCTATCCTTATTGCGCCTTGCCGGCTTTTCTCAGGCTTTTGTCTCAGAAGTATAAGCCCTGCAGCGCGTTCTGTCTGATCAAAAGCTTGGCGCGTCCTTTAAGGGAGCTTAGCAAAGTGCGGCAGTCGACTCTCGCAGCCTGCTGCATCAAGTGCTAGGTTGGCCATCTGGGGCGCGAGGTCAGGAGTGGTGGAATGAGTGATGAGGAAGATGAGGAAGATGAGGTTATTGCCTCGTGTCACTGCGGCGCGGTAGCACTTGGGCTACGGCTGCCCAATGGTTTTACAGGTCTCCGCCGCTGTAACTGTTCAATCTGCAGTCGCCGGAATGCGGTGGTGGCGTCGGTTGGCATTGAAGATTTGCGGGTCATCAGGGGAAGCGACGTATTGCAAACCTATACGTTTAATACCCACACGGCAAAACATTACTTTTGCTCGGTTTGTGGCATTTACACGCACCACCAGAGACGTTCGGTCCCCACTGAATACGGGTTCAATATTGCATGTGTAGAGGGTATAAAAATTGAGGAATTTCAGTCTGTGGGTTATCTGGATGGAAGAGATAATCACCCGAAAGATATCGGCGAGTGATGTGGGGCAGCCGGTGCCGATAGACCTGCCCGGGGGGCATTGTTGGGAAATGTTGACGGGTTTTTCCCGCGAGCGATGGCTGACGCGTCGCCGCAGCCACTTAGGCGTCGCTGCGGCTTTGATGTCGGCTGCTGTCGCCGTCGGCGCGGCAGAACCGCATGCGTTACACGACCCGGTTTCAACCCCGGTACTGGCGATTGATGGAGGGCAGGTCGAAGGAATTCCCTCTCCGTTTACGGGGTCGGGTGACGCGCGTGTCGTCGTCTACCGTGGGCTGCCCTATGCCGCGCCGCCAGTGGGAGAGGGCCGATGGCGACCGCCTGCGCCCGCAGCGGAGTGGCAGGGCGTTCGTTCGGCAGATACCTTCAGCGATAGTTGTTACCAAGCCCGCCATACCTCCACTTTTGTGTGGCGACGCGAGGATTTTCCCGTGTCGGAGGACTGTTTGTATCTGAATGTATGGACGCCCGACGCGGGCCAGAATCTGCCCGTTATGGTCTGGTTTCACGGCGGTGCGCATACCAGTGGTCAGGGCCATTCCCTCATTTTTGATGGGACCGAGCTGGCATCCCACGGCGTAGTACTGATTACCATTAACTACCGACTGGGGCCCTTTGGGTTTCTGGCGCATCCGTTACTGGCTGCTGAGTCACCCGAGGGAAGCGCGGGAAATTACGGGCTGCTCGATAAGATCGCGGCCCTGCAATGGGTGCAGTCCAATGTTGGGGCGTTTGGTGGTGATGCCAACAATGTCACTGTGTTTGGGCAGTCGGCCGGTTCGCAAAGCGTGTGTGCTTTGATGGCCGCGCCGCTGGCCAGGGGCCTCTTTCATAAAGCCATTGGCCAGTCTGCAGCCTGCATTAATACCATCCCTGATACAGACGCCAATGGCTTCGCGCGAGGTGAGCGACTGGTGAAGGATTTGGCCCTGTCATCGACGCAGGCGATGCGGAGCGCTCCCGCCGAGACCCTACTGGCCAGCGCGCTGTCGACGGGCTGGGAGTCTGAAAGTCGAATTACTGTTGATGGCTGGGTCTTACCCGAGCACCCTTTGACAACATTTCGTGAGGGTAGACAGGCAGCGGTTCCCCTGATGCTGGGTTTTCTGGCCGATGAGGGTGTCGAACTGTTCCCGAAAAATCCCGCATTGAGTACGGCCGAGCTGGACGCCTTCCTGCAACAGATTGCGGGCGCACGGGCGCAGGACCTGAAGTCTCAGTATAGCGACGAGTACTCTTCTCCCGGGGATTTGCAGCACGCTGTGGCAACCGACTTTTTCATGGCGTTTGGCATGCGGCGGTGGGCGGAATACCAGGCCGCTATTGATCAGCCGACATTCTTTTATTTTATGGATCATGTGCCGCCAGCTTTCCATCTTTATATGCCGGAGCAGACCGAGCTTGATCTACCAGAAGGCCCCCGAAGCGGTGGTGCTTATCACTCGGGGGACCTCGCACTCGTATTTGGAAACACCGATAAAGTAGGCCTCGATTGGAACGACGCCGATAGAGCTCTGTCCCGTCATATGGTGAAGTACTGGCTCCAGTTTGCGCAGTCGGGAGACCCCAATGGTTCGAGTCTCCCGGCATGGCGGCCTTTTGATCGCCTAAACAGGTGGACGCAGGTTTTGGATAGCGCCCCACGCGCGACCGCGGGTGTTCGCACATCCCGGTTGGATATTATGGCTGCACAGTGGCCGCAGTAATGTTTGCCCGTGGGGAAAATTGCGAAGGGGTCGTCCAGAGCGGAAAAAGCACGGGGCAGATACGGCCGGGCGGCTTGCCTTGTGGGCATAGAGGTGGGGCGTAGCCACGATGCGGAGTGATTTCGGTGAGCTACCGCCCTGGCTTTTCTCGCCTAATAGGAGAAGCAGGGCCGATACCTAGGCACTTCTCTCTTCGACAACGCGGGATGTTGAAAACTGGTACCGCATGTTGCGATAGATACAGATATCGGTGATGTCGTCAGGGGTGCTGGCGGGCACTGCCCTGAAATTTGTTGAGACCCGACCAGCGCCCTTAATCGGTAGCACCCGGTGCCATGTGTGGCCGTGCAGAAGCACCAGCGTCCCTTTTTTGGGTTGCAGTACCACCTGGCCTTGAAAGTTTCCGACAGGATTGCCCGGGGGTATCAGGCCGTTTCTGTGCGAGCCTGGAACAACCACGGTCTGGCCACCCGTATCATCTGTTATGTCGGCGGTATACACGAGGCGGTTGAGGTTGAACTGCTTCGAGTTCTCGGGAGAGCAATCCTGATGCCAGGCCTGCCCCAATGACCCTTGCTTGGAGAACATGACCATGCAGTATTGGGAATCCCAATGTTCGCCAAGGATAGCGTCAGTCAACGACTGCAGTCCCGGGTCGTTCTCGATGGCATCGAAGTCCTGTACGCCATCCTGTTTTGGGAACCACGGGATGACATCTGTTTGCGATTTGTCCAAAAACGCCTCGTCGTGGTGAAACCCCGGATTACTGCCGTAGTGACTATGAATCAGGCTGTCGAGGTGCGCCATCGGCTGGTCGTTAAAAAAGCCGTCAAGGGCAATATAGCCGTCGCGATGGAACAGCGCTGTAAGTTCTTGGATGTGCATTTTCCTGGTCAGTCTCGAATCGGCCTTATGGGCCGAGTCTATCGGAAAACCGGCGGTCCAGACTGCTCTGGCCTCTTTTAGACGTCGCGGCCATAATCGTCCTGTCTTTCAACGGGTTTGGAATCAAGTGTTATGGAGTTGGCGGTCTTCACCACGGGTGGAACAATCGACAAGGTCTATTTTGACAAAAAAAGCGATTATGAAGTGGGCGACGCCATTGTTGGCCCGCTGCTGACCAGCATGGGAGTGAGCTTCGACTTTAAGGTCGAGGAACTCATGAAAATCGATAGTCTTGATATGACGCCCGAACAGCGGGCCTACATCGTGGAGCGCGTTCGCGCGTCTTCCTCGCGCCACGTGCTCATTACCCATGGGACGGATGGGCTGATCGACACAGCCAAAGCCCTTGCCGATATAGCCGACAAGACCATTGTGCTGACCGGGGCCCTCCAGCCCGCTGCCTTCGCCCATAATGATGCCGTCTTCAATATAGGATGCTCGGTGGCCGCCGTGCAGACCTTATCGGCGGGAACATACATCGTTATGAACGGCCGGGTATTTACACCTGACAAAGTGGTGAAAAACAGGCAGGCAAACCGTTTCGAAGCAGTAACGACCTGATCTACACCCCCCCCTACTGCTGCCCTCCAGTGTCTGCCCTTCGCGCAACGGGTGCGTATCATGGCTGGCGTTGTGCCGGAGAATGTCGGCCGGTCAGGCGCCGGTTGCCGTCAGTTTTTAGTAGCCAAGCGCCATAAACAAATGCCCTTCATTCGATATTGGTCTTGGATCAATGACAAAGATGAGCGTAGCTTGGACCTTGCGAAGTGAGGGAAAAAGAAATCAATCGGGGACCTGGAATACGGTCCACCCCGAGTGACCGATACCTCGGTCATGGGGCGGCAAGACACACGGTCCACCACCTAGGTCTGCTCCCCACTTCGCAGTTCCTTTCATGCGGCCTGACAATATTTTTCAAAACCTAAAGCACGCTAGCTTGGTTAGTAAAGAGACGCGTCTGTTTTAAGGAATCGCTTGCGCGAGGTATAGTGGATCTGGATAAGTTTTGAAGTGATGTAGGCGTTTACCTCATATATCAAACCGGTTTTCAGCAAGCCAAAAAGGTGTACGCGATTGAGCGATTGGCTGAGAATTTAGTAAATCAGTGGTCACGAAAGATCGACGCGTTCCTGATCTTAGGCGTTCATTGGAGGCCCGCGACAGGGATAATCCACCGACATGCCTTCATCGAGCGCACTCTGAAGGGGGTGCATTTATCCGACCCATATCCAATTCTGTAGTGTTTACTCGATGGAACAGTGATCAGTCGGCTTGCTGCGCGAAGCCCTTTGGTCAGATCACCCTCAGATTACTGCGATTACACCCATCTAGCCCCACTTTACTCAATTCTTTGTGTCTTAATGTACGGACGCCGGGGCCATTAGTTGTGATCTGAAACTGACTCATTCCTGTCCTCGGGCAGGACGTATGCGTCTGAAAATGCGGCATCTCCCGGAAATAAGTACCGGGCGTAAGCCACCACTTCCTCGCTCTGTTGGGTCTTGCCGTTCGCGTGCAACACGTTGGCAAGTATTCTGTAGGACCCTACCGACGGGCGGAGCATGGCTTCGCTGCGCGCCATATCCTCCGCCGCACTTCTGGCAGAGGGATTTTCTGAAGCAGAGAGCACTTGGCTCAAGAGTTCATTGATGCGCTTCTGCTGACCTATCGGGTTGACGATTTTTATAAAAGCGTTTGGTGTGGTGGGAGCTTCGTACAGGAGATGAAGCGCCTGTAGATTAGTAATCATGAAACCGCTGACGATGAGAACGAGGCTTGGGGCCGCGAAGCGCAGCAACTTTGTGGCTGAAATCCGTATCGTCTTCATCGGGCCAGGCTCGCATTCCGATACCAGTATCGCCAATAAAGCCAAATGCGGCACCGAAAGGTAAAGGGGCAGTTCAGTCTGGGTGTGCAACACTATCGGTAGGGCGCAAAGCCATGTAGCTCTTGTATGCCTGTTCCCGTGGCGCCATGCACGGTAGGTGACTAATGCGGCCATAATCAGCAAGGCAACCACTGGAAGGATGCCGCCCTCGACACCCCAAAAAAGTAATTCGTTGTGTGGGTGGTTTATTCCCATATTCCAATAACTGAAAGTAGAGCCTTCCGCCTGATGATGTGCCTGCCTCTCCATGTAAACTGCTTGAAACTTCCCCAAGCCCCAGCCAGTGAAAGGACGCTCAGTAATTAACTCCGCCGATATGTTGTAAAGCGTTGTGCGATATCCTGGCGCGGTGATTGAATCGCTTCGTCCCGATTCTTCGACTGAGATGGTCAGGAACACCCCCATCAACACTCCCAGCGCAATGTAGAGCCAAGTTCGAGCGGTTTTTTGCCAACCCAATACAGCTGTAAGTCCTATCAACGCGATTGAGGTTCCCAGCACACCGGTTCTGGACACGATCAGCACCAATACACAGGCCCCCAGTGACAGCATTAACGGAGGCAGGTATTTTGAACTCCAACTGAGACTGCTCTTGGTTGCCTGATAGAGGGCAATCGCCATGGAACTGCCGATAAAGGTGGCAACAAGATTTGTCTGCTGGAAAGTACCGCGCGGCCTGTAGTCAGCAACCCAACTCAATTGTTCAGCGAAGAAAAACTGGGCCAAACACACAGCTGTTTGAATGAGCCCTGCGACAATAACCAGGGAATAAAGTAAGTCAGCTTGGGTCGCCGTAAGAGTGAACTGTCGGTGCCCAAAGATGACAAGCCACATGCCTAACAAGGCAAGATAGCGGTCATAGCTTTGCTGCCGCCAAGGCGTATCAGACCACAACAGCGGCAGGGCCAACGCTATCAGTGTGCAGGCCAGAATGAGGTCCTGGCGGCTGGCCTCAAACTGACCTTTCAGAGCAACTTGCCTTAAGCCCACAGCAACGATGATTGATACTGCTATCCAACTGGAACTGTTGAATGGAAGCGCCAGCCCCGCGCCGCCCACATTGTTTTGCATGTAATGCATGGCGAGCAGCAAGAGCAGCCCCCACGCTATCAGGTAGTAATTATTCAGACTGCCCTTGTCATGCTCAGCGCCAGTGGCCATTGTGTATCCAGTAATCGTAAAGTGGTTGCGAAGCAGCTATGAATTCAAGTCTAGGATCTTGAAGCATTGGATAGGCGTTTTCCACGCCAGAATACCTGCAACTTTCATGGGCGGGTTGTGATTGCCTCATGTTCAGGACCGTATGGGAGTGTTAATGCAGTGGGATGAGTTTGCCCTTTGGGGAAAGAAAATTGTGGATTGGAGTTCGGCTTACCACCGAAATCTGCGTCGGTGGCCGGTTCGAGCACAGACCCTCCCCGGGGACATCGCAAAAAAAATCCAACCCATACCGCCTGAGAACGCTGAAGATTTCCAGCACATTATGGAGGACTTTGAGAGTATTCTAATGCCAGGCATGACGCACTGGCAGCATCCGCGTTTCTTCGCCTACTTCCCCGCCAACGCCGCACCCCCTTCGGTACTGGCGGAGATGCTGGTATCCACCCTGGCGGCCCAGTGTATGTTGTGGCAGACATCACCTGCCGCGACCGAGTTGGAGCAGGTCATGGTCGACTGGTTGCGGCAGGCACTGGGTATTGATGACGGATTCGCCGGCGTGATTCAAGACAGTGCCTCTGCAGCGACGTTATCGGCCGTATTGACCATGCGCGAGCGCGCGACGGGATTTACCAGTAACCGCACAGGATTGGGTGCCCATAAAGCCATCCGAATTTACTGCTCCGATCAGGTGCATTCATCCATAGACCGAGCTTGCTGGATCGCCGGTATTGGACAGGACAACCTCATCAAATTACCTACCCATGGGCCGCGCCACGCTCTCGACGTTGATGCGCTGAAGACAGCGGTGGCAGCGGATCGGAAATCGGGGTATCTGCCCGCTGGGGTGATTGCCGTCACCGGCGGAACAAGCGTCGGTGCATCGGACGACCTGGGTGCTGTTGCTGCGGTAGCTCGTGAAGAGAATTTGTACACCCATCTCGATGCAGCCTGGGCGGGCTCGGCTATGATCTGCCCGGAATTCCGAGTCGGATTTTGGGAGGGAGTGAGTGGGTTTGACAGCATCGTGTTCAATCCACACAAGTGGCTGGGTGCACAATTTGATTGTTCGGTGCAGTTTCTGCGTGAACCCAAGCTCCAACTCGATACCCTGCGCATTCAGCCTGAATACCTCACAACCAGTCAGGAAGGTGTCACCAATTTTTCCGAGTGGACCATCCCCCTCGGAAGGCGATTCCGGGCCTTAAAACTTTGGTTTCTGATCCGGTCTTACGGACTTGAGGGCCTGCGGTTACGCCTTCGAAACCATGTCACCTGGGCACACGAAATTTGTGATTTGATCCGCGATACGCCGGGCCTGACGATCGTCACTGAGCCCGTCCTCAGCCTGTTTTCCTTTCGCTGTGATGGGGATGACGCCCAGCAACAGCGGCTGGTCGATGCCATCAATGACGACGGTCGAATTTACCTTACCCAGGGCGCCTGGCAGGGCTGCAAGGTTATCCGTTTTCAGGTGGGGCAGTTCGATACGACTCGAGAGGATGTGCTGATGGCACATCAGGTCATTGAGGAAATTTGTTCATCGCTGTCGCAGCGCGGTTGAGCCCATCAGGCTAATGCTCTGGTTCGAAAGAGATCCCCAAATAAACCCCACCCCTATCCGCTGAACCTGCCACGGGCGTGGGAACCCCGCTGTCGCTGCATGTTACAAAACAGGACGGCACTTATGCGCTTAACGAGAGGCGCATTATGCTTGATGATGGATGACACCGTTCCCGCAAGCTTAAGTCGAAAACTCTTATTTATAGTCATTGTAATAGTCAGGAGATCCAGGATGAGTCTGATAGACGGCCAGGAACAGGCTGCATTGGAGCCATTGCAGCCACTGCTTCAAATGGTGGAGTCGACCATGGGGTTTGTGCCCAACAGCATGCTGGCCATGGCCCATT
>JAKMEU010000252.1 GCA_022425845.1 Luminiphilus sp.
GTGTAGCGCGCCCCCAGAACCAGAGTGAGGGAGTCCGTCAAATCGTATTCACCGTGACCGAAAATCGCCGCTGAAGTGGTTTCCTGATCGTATTTTGTATCCAGTTCCAGAATGGGGTTCGGAGCGAACAAGCCCACGCCAAAGGGAATACTGCCGTAGGCGTAAACCGAGTCGGACATGAAGTAATGGTAGTACTCGTCCATCTCATCCTGCGAGTAATACAGACCCACAACCCAGTTCAGCCGGTCAGTCTCACCCGCAAGCCGCAGCTCCTGACTGAAGACCTGCAGGTCAGTCGTATTGATGTTGCTGGAATCGTTAAAAAAGCCCCCATCCCAGTCATTGGCTTCCTCCCGCTGAAAGTCGCTGTAGCCCGTAATGGAGGTCAGCGTCGCATCACCGATTTGCCAGTCGAGCCGCAGAGCGACATTCAGGGTCTGGTTGTCACGCTGTGGACGCAGATCGAAGGTGCGACCCGTAATGGCGCTGGTGTAACTATTGGTCCAGCCCGCTTTTCCATTCTCACCCACCGAAAACCAGGGCGGGGTTTCACCGAAGTTAGCGCCTCCCGGGATAATGTATTCATTCAGGGGCAGGTAGGGTGCGTTAAAGCTGCCGATGCCAATCAGTGCGCCGTCATAGGCGGTGTTGGCCGTGTTGTCAGACTGATCATCGACATAGCTCACCATGAGCTTGCTGCTGAAGGTATCACTCCAATCGGATACCAATGTGCCCTTGAGGGCCATGACGTCGTCTTCGCCTAACTCATCGTCGCCAACGGTGCTCTCCTGCCAACCCTCACCCGACTGAACAATTCGGGCAGCCAAACGACCGCGCGTGGAGTCTGAGAGACTTCCGCTGACGTACCCTTCAACGTCTATCGTCTCGAAACGACCATAGCTGGCTGTAATACCCGCAGAAAATTCCTCGGTGGGTGCGCGGCTGACAAAGTTGATCTGACCCGCCGTCGTATTACGACCATAAAGGTCGCCCTGGGGGCCCTTCAGTATCTCCACACGATCAGTATCGAACAGCAAACCCCGCGTCATCACGGTGTAGGGCATGGCAATTTCGTCGAAGTAGATTCCCACCGTGGAAGAAGCCGCGGTCGAGTAGTCCTGAAAGCCCACACCCCGAATGGTGTACAGCGGAACACCCGTAGCAGCCGTCTCGTTGACGGTAACGCCGGGGGTATACATGGCAATATCTTCTGCGCTCAGGATACCCAGCTCCCGTATCTGGTCACCGGTGAAGGTCGTAATGGCGATACCGACATCATTGGCGCTCTGCTCGCGCTTCTGTGCGGTGACGACTACCTCCTCGAGTTGCAGTGCGACCGCTGGCAGGGCCAGCGAAGCGGCAGTAACGGCAGTTGCAAGTGAAGTTAGCTTCGTGTGATGACGGAAACGACTATTTCCCATGATTTGAGCTCCCCTGTGTGACTTACTTGTTATCCGCCAAGGCCGCCCACCACGCCGCCCTCGCCATTTGATTCGACTATACCCCCCATACGGTCTCGATGATTGACAAAAGCGGCCACTGGCTTGACCCCTTTCCAGGCCCTGCAACCGGCATTTTTTAGACGCAAAAGCGCTTCCCGGGTTACTTAATCAAGGAGTGCTCGAATATTGTCCCGATAGGCCTGCGGCGTTTCCCCAACCCAGACCCGGAACGCCCGGCTGAACGCGCTCAGCTCCGAATAGCCCAACTCAAATGCTATTTCGGTCAGTGACGCCCGGGAACTTGCCAGCAGGTATTTGGCGCGCCGCTCCCTGGCGAGGTTTTTAGCACCATTGAAGGTGAAACCTTCCTCGGCGAGGCGTCTACGCAGTGTGCGGGTCGACATACCCATCTGTTGTGCAACCCGTTTGGAATCCGGATTCACCATCGGATCTTCCAGCATGATTTGCCGGCAGACTGTCGCCACGAATCCACTGGTTTTATCGCCCATTGAAAAATAGGTTTCCATCGCGTTCGCCAGTATCTGATACAAGAGCTTGTTGCTGGTGAGGAAGGGTTGCTCCAAAAATTCAGTCGGCAAGCAAATGCTGTTATGGGGCGCGCCAAACTCCAGGGGGCAGGCGAAGAACTGGCGAAGACCTTCGGTTTGGTCCGGCTCCTGATGCTTGAAGGTCACCTTGATGAGAGGAACGGCGGTTCGGGTTGCCGTCAACAGGGTTTGCACCAAAAAGCCCATCAGGTACTCGTTCAGCTGCGCCATACCGACGTCGCCGATGTGAATGAGGTCCGCAGTGAACACCACCGGAGCGCCCCCGGGCTGGTAGCTGGTGGTGATGCCGGAATCAATATAACGATCGTACTGATTCAGGAAGGCAAGCCCACCCGCTACCGAGGGGGCGGCCAGCATGGCAACAATCAGCAGACTGCTGGACTCGTAGTGAAAATTCCGGCCCATGGACAGTCCCATAAACCGATTGCCCGTCACGGCTGCAGCGCGCTCAAACAGCTCGCCAACCCGCTCTACCGGCAGCGGTGCATCGTATTCTTCATGGTGCTTGTAATCGAGGCCGCTGGCGTCGAAGACCGGCTCGGGGTCCACGCCCCGATCCATGAGGTAATCACGAACGTAGGCGGCAAACCGTGGTGACAGGCTGGGGGTATAAACGCCAGGCGCTGCCACAGTAGAGGTTAGTCTGCCCGGGTCACTTGAGTGTAATAGGAGGCCAGGTTCTTCATCGCCTCAGGACTCAGGTTTTTGACAACATTGACCATGAGCGGGTGATAGCGCGACCCGTTCTTGAAACCCGCCAGTTGGTTCTCCAGATAGGGGGCGCTCTGGCCAGCAATCACAGGCCACTCATTGGCAACGGGGTGGCCCTGCATGCCGTGACAGGCATGACAGTAGCCTGCACTGTTTTGCCCCAGCTCAACCCGACTCGCATCGCCATTGTCTGCCGTTATCCATTCCTGAGCCGCATACCATGCCGCGAGCTCCTCAATATCGGCGTCACTCAGCGCCGCCGCCATGCCATTCATTACTGCATTCTTGCGCTCTCCGCTGCGGAAGGCATGCAGCTGCAAGGCCAGATAGGCCTCATGCTGCCCCCCCAGATTGGCGTATTCCGCACTAATGCCCACGCCATCCTTGCCATGACAACTGATGCAGGTTTGCAACGCAGCAGGTTCGGCCCCAAGCGGTAGTGCCAGTAATCCTGCGCACAGGATGCTCGACTTCAGGACAAGCTTTGTGAAAACGTTCATGACTCTGCTCCTTGCTGATCTATTGCCGCTATTTCAGCCAGCACGGCTGCTCTGTGATTCTCTATTTCCTGCAGCGGGCGTGTGCGTAGCTCGCCGACCTCCGCTGCTGTGTAAGGCGCGTACCCATCTGGCGACAGGCTGGAACCCGCAAAATTGTCGATGCTCCAATTCAGCACTTCAGCGAGCTCCGCATCGTCGAGCTTTGAGGTGGCGGAACCCGGCACCCGCACCATAAATTCTCGTCCACGCTGGCTGCGCAGGAAGTACCCCATAAAGTCCTTCAGGGGAGGAACCGCATTGGCACCTGCGCCGTCCGGCGTGTGGCAACCCTGGCAAAACATCTGGTAGTGATATTTGGCGCGCGCTTCGTTAATGCCGGCATCAGAGCCCAGCAGTGCAACAGGACAGTACAGCAGACC
>JAKMEU010000380.1 GCA_022425845.1 Luminiphilus sp.
ATCACGAGATTGTGGTGCGCGCCTGTTACAGTCGAGAGGGCCCTGTTCACCTCGAACTGTGCGAGGGTAATTCCCCGTTTTATGACCCCGATGCAATGCCCGATAGCCGCCACATCGGATTCTGGGCCGAGGACCTGCAGGGTATGGCTGAAGCACTTCAGGGACAGGGTTGGCGGGTTCTCGCTGCTGGCGCCTCCCCCGATGCGGGTTATGGCTTGATCTGTTACATGACGCCGCCTTCGGGGGGGATTGTGATTGAGCTGGTGCACACGGATCTAAGGCCCGTTATCTCTGAATGGGTGAACGAAACCGCCTGAAGCAATGAAGTGAGCACGCCAGCCTGCATCGAGTGTCGAGCTTTACTTTCGAGACTTGTTCGGCACAAGGAAGCGTAATACCCTCAGATTTGAATGTACCTACCGGGGCGTCTGCTTTTGGCTGGCTATCCGACGGTGTCAGGGTTTGACAGTGCCGCGGTGGCGCGCATGACCTCGGGTGCGTCTAGATTCCTGTCACTCCACCAAGTCAGATGTCAGTGGGGGCGAGAGTCGATGGGCTCCTGACCCAGCAAACAAAATAAAAGGGGAATTCCAAATGATTTCTGCCGACGATAAGTTCGCCATCACCGAGTTACTCGCCCGAGCCTCATACGGCTACGACGAGCGTGATCTTGGTCTGTTGGAGTCCTGCCTCTGTGAAGATGCCATTATGAGCCTTCGAGTTGCAGGCGGCGACCTCATGGGTCCCTTTGAGGGCCGCGACAATATCATGCAACTCTACCGAGACTCGATGGCATCGCAGAATGATGTTCGGCGCCATGTGGTGTCAAACCACCTCTTCACGCCGTCAGACCCGGCGGTTGCCGAGGGTAGTGTCGATGTTGTCTCCAATCTGACGCTATTCGCGTCAGAAGAAGGGCAGACAAGATTGTTGACCGTCGGTCTGTATCGGGACGTGGTGCGTCGAGAGGATTCAGGTTGGCGAATCGCCCATCGGCATGTCGATCTCGACAGTGCCTACTAGAGGTGCGTGAATGAATCTGGGAAAAATTACTGCGAAAACCGCTTCCCTCGACCCCGGGCGCGAGGCTCTGGTTGATGTGCCGAATGATCGACGTATCAGCTATGGCGACCTTGACGAGCGTATCAGGCGTCTGGCCAATGCCCTGCGGAGCGACCTCGGGTTAGCCAAGGGTAATCGTGTTGCCATTCTGTCTAAAAATTGCATCCAGTACATGGAAGTGTTTTACGGCGTAGCACGCTGTGGGCTGATCGCGCTGCCCCTTAATTGGCGCCTGAGCGAGGCGGAGCTCGTGCGCCTGCTTCAGGACGGAGAGCCTGCTGTTTTCATTGTATCGGCCGAGTACCGCGAGCTGGCCGCCCGCCTTCAGGGCCAGATAGACGTGCAGAAATTGATCATTTTTGCCGATGATCCCGAGGATGATTACGAACGGTTGCTTGCGAGCGCGTCCCCCGAGGAGCCTTCTTCTTCCGCAACCGTAACGGGGGATGATCCGGTTTTGATCCTGTATACCGGAGGGACCACTGGCCTGTCGAAGGGCGCTCTGCACACCCATCATTCGCTTTATATGGGAATGATCAATCAGACGGTAGCTGAGCGGATAGTGCCTACCGATGTCTATATGCTGACCGGCCAGATGTTCCACATACCCGTTGCATTGGCCATGAACTATATGGCGCATGGGTGCCCGGTTGTGCTCATCAATTTCGAGGCGCAACTGGCACTTGAGGTGATTCAGCGAGAGCGGGTGTCTGCCTTTCTGGGCATCACCACCATGATCAACTGGATGATGGCGGTGGAAGGTTTCCAGGAGTATGACCTCAGCAGCCTGCGCAATTTTCAGTACGGGGGAGGGCCCATGCCCCGTTCAGTGGTAGAGGCCGCCATGGCGGCATTCCCCTGCACGCTCATTCAGGGCTATGGCCAGACCGAGGGCATGACCATGACCTTTCTTTCCCAGGAGGATCATCAGGACGCGCTTGCAGGCGTTCATCCCGAGCGACTCAGCTCCTGTGGCCGACCGGGATTTGTCACCGAGGTACAGGTTGTTGACCCCGAGGGACAACCGGTACCCCGAGACGGTCAAACCCCGGGTGAGATTATCGTGTGTTCTGAAGCCAATATGGTGGGCTATTGGCGGCGTCCTGAACTAACAGCCGAGACGCTTCGGGACGGTTGGCTGTGGACGGGTGATATCGCTGTCTGGGACGAGGATGGCTATGTATTCATCGTTGATCGCGCCAAAGACATGATTATTTCCGGTGGGGAAAACATCTACAGCACCCAGGTGGAGGCCGCCATTCACCAGCACCCTGCGGTGCTTGAGTCGGCCGTATTTGGTGTCCCTGATGACACCTGGGGCGAGGCTGTCAAAGCCGTCGTCGTCCTCAAACCCGGCCAGGAAGCCTCTGCCGCAGACATTATTGAGGTCGCAAGCCAACATCTGGCGTCATACCAAAAACCCAAAAGTGTTGATTTTGTGGAGGCGTTACCCAAAGCGCCAACAGGTAAGATTCTCAAGCGTGAATTACGGGATCCCTACTGGCAGGTAGAGGAGCGAAGCGTGTGACCGGATTGGTATCGGAGGAACTGCTGGCCAATGTGGGACGGCAGAGCACCCCCCGACGCGAAATTGTCACGCGTCGTGATATTCGCAAATATGCCGTTGCCACAGGCAGTCGCCAGCGCAAGTATCTTGATGGCGATGTGGCTCCTCCCATGTTCCATGTGCCCTTGTTTTGGGATGTCGTTGAGCTCGATCAACTGGCCCCCGATGGCGTATCAATCGACACCCTCTTGCCCAGGTTTCCGCTGGAACGTGCCATGGCAGGAGGTCTCGACATTGAGTATCTGAAACCCATTGTTCCCGGAGACTGGTTAACCGCGGTGCGCACCCTGACAGCCATTTATGAAAAGTCGGGTCGTTCGGGCCCACTGATTTTTTATGAGGTGCTCATGGAGATCCGTAATGACGCGGATGAATTGGTGATTCGGGAAAAAACGACGAGGATCCTGCGATGAACCCCTTGCCTGAGGTGGGGGCCGTGCTGCCCCAGCGCGAGTATCAGCCGGACAATGTCCAGTTGATGCTCTACAACGCAGCGCTGTGGAATGGCCATCGGATACATTTTGATTTGCCCTACGCGACCGATGTCGAGGGATATCCCGGTCTTGTGCTGGCGGGACCGATGCTGGGCGATTGGTTGCACCAAGTGGTAGATGAGTGGCTGGGGGATGCGGGGGTCATCACTTCGGTCTCCTATTCCAATCGCGGCGCCACCTATGTCGGTGACACCTTGACGGCATCGGCCACTATTACTGCCTACGACGCAGAGTCAGGTGACCTGACTCTGGACGTCGCCATTTGTAATGCGGCTGGCGATGTCGTCGCACCTGGCACCCTGGGTGCCCGCTTGTTTACGGCCGCTGGTTAGGTGTTAAGCCTCTCGGACATTGCCATCGTTGGCAGCTACGAAACCCGGTTGGGTGTCGTCCCAGATCGCGGCCCCATGGCCCTGGGTGTAGAGGCTACGCTGGGTGCGATCGCAGACGCGGGCCTGGAGCCCGCGGAAGTCGACGGGCTGATCACCTGTAATTCGCTGGTGGCACCGGTCATGTATCACGCCGAGGCCACGGCAGAATATGCAGGAATGGCCCCGGGTCATTGCCTGAGCGTGGGGACGGGTGGCGGCACGACTTTTACCGCACTTCGCTACGCCGCGGCTGCGATACAGACGGGACTGGCGCATACCGTGGTGGTGTCCATGGCCGATAGCATGCGGAGTTTCATGACACGCGAGCGTGCGATGGTGGTCCAGTCAAGCTCAGGGCACCCACTCTACGAGCAGCCCTACGGGCCCACGGTGCCCGCCTATTATGCGCTGATTGCCCAGGCGCACATGGATGCTTTTGGTACCACCGAGTCTCAGTTCGCCGAGGCGATGGTGTCATCCCGAGCCTGGGCCTCACTTAATCCCAGTGCCCAGTATCGCGAGCAGGTGTCTGTCGAGGATGTATTGGCATCAAAGCCTATTGCCGACCCTCTCAAGCTCCTGGACTGCTCTATTGTTTCAGATGGTGGTGCAGCTGTTGTGTTGACCCGTCTCGACCGCGCCCGGGACCTTCCTCACACGCCGGTTATGCTCAGGGGCTATGGTGAGGGCCATCATTATGAACACATCAGCCAGGCCTCCAGTCTGATTGCATCCGCAGCGGCTGATTCGGGCAGGGCCGCGCTGGAGCAGGCTGGGTTGCATGTGCGGGATATAGGTCTTGCGCAGCTCTATGACTGTTTTTCCCCCGCGCTCCTTATTCAGCTCGAGGACCTGGGCTTTTGTGCCAAGGGAGAGGGGGGTGACTATCTGGCCAGTGGTGCTACCCGTCCAGGGGGACAACTGGCTGTGAACACCCACGGCGGTATGTTGTCCCATTGCCACCCCGGAAACCCGGGGGCTATGTTTGGTTTGACTGAAGCCATTCGCCAGTATCGCGGTGGGGCGGGTGAACGTCAGTTGCATGACCTTGAACACACCCTTTTGCATGCTCAGGGCGGCATCATGTCCAGTCATGCAACCCTGATTTTGGGGCGGCCCCAGTGAGGATGATCAATGAGCGGAGTTGATGTGGTAAATCAGGCCTACGCCGACGGTCTCGCCGCAGGTCAGCTGTTGCTCCAGCGTTGTGGAGATTGTGGGCGTCATCAGTTCTACCCACGTATCGCATGCAGTCACTGCACGGGGAGCAAGCTGACCTGGGTTCGGGCTGCAGGAGGGGGGCAGATCGCCAGTTTTACCGTCGTCCGTCGAGGGGTGTCGGCTGATTTTACTGCGCCTTATGTCGTTGCACTCGTCGATCTGGACGAAGGCGTTCGGATGATGACTCATATTATTGACGCAGACCCCGAACAGCTTGAGATTGGCATGCCGGTCGCTCTGGATTTTCAGCAGGTTGCAATCGCGCCAGGCCGTCAACCGGTGTTCCGCCCTGCGGCGCCCTGAATAAAGAGGAGGATCAGTTCAGTGACCCGTCATTTGATTCCCATGGCAATTATCAACCCAGACGCCCCCGACGATTGTCCAGAGGCCAAGCAGCCCGACATCGACAATGGCACAGCGGTTCACGATAAGAG
>JAKMEU010000259.1 GCA_022425845.1 Luminiphilus sp.
CAACTGCAGGGCAACCGAGTACACGATGGGGGCCGACCACTGAGAGCAGTGCGGCATGGGAAGCACGTGGATACCAGCCCCCGATTCAAAGCCCGCTTCCGAATCGGCAAACACAAACAACTCTCCCCCTCGGGCCTTTACCTCTTCGAGGTTGGAGCGCAGCTTCTCCAGCAATTGATTGCTGGGTGCCACCGCCACCACCGGCATATCAGCATCTACCAGCGCCAGCGGACCGTGTTTAAGCTCACCTGCAGGATAGGCCTCAGCGTGGATGTAGGATATTTCCTTGAGTTTCAGGGCGCCCTCCATCGCTACCGGGTTAAAGATGCCTCGCCCGAGGAACAGCGCGTGATGGCGACTGACAAAGTGCCTGGCCCAGGACCGTATGTCAGTCTCCATGCCGATCACTTGCTTCACTTCGCTGGACAGGGCCGTCAACGCGGTATCGAGGCCCTGTTGATCAAAGGCTTTGACAGCTTTGACATCAGCCAGTTTACCCACCAGCAACATCAGGGCCGCCAACTGTGTGGTAAAGGCTTTGGTGGAGGCGACACCAATTTCTGCCCCGGCCCGGGTAAGAAGGGTCAGGTCACTGGCGCGAACGATGGCAGAGTGGTCCACGTTACATAATGCCAACCGGGCTACCACACCCTCACCGTCAGCATGTTTGAGGGCCGCCAGGGTGTCGGCGGTCTCACCACTTTGCGAGATACAAATCACAAGGGTACCGGGCAAGGTCACCGAGCGCCGGTATCGGAATTCGGATGCCACCTCTACCTGGCAGGGAAGACCCACCTCGGCTTCGATCCAGTGACGTGCGACCAGTCCGGCGTGGTAGCTCGTACCACAGGCGATAATCTGTACGGCAGCAACCTGGGAAAGAAGTTCATCGGTTTGTGCGCCGAAGCACTCTGCCTTGCGCCATTCAATCGCCAGGGTGTCCTCAAGTCGCAGGGGCTGCTCGTGAATCTCCTTGAGCATGTAGTGCTCATAGGCTCCCAGCTCACCGATATCCTTGCCGGCTTCTACCCGGGTTATCGGCCGCGTTACCTGCTCGCCCTCATTATTGAAAATACGGTATGTACCCGCCGAGAGTTCAGCAACATCACCCTCTTCCAGGTAAACGAACCGGTCGGTCACAGGTCGAAGTGCCAGGGTGTCAGAGCCCGCGTAGGTCTCCCCAACGCCTACACCAAGGACCAGTGGGCTGCCCATCCTGGCCACGACCAGGTGGTCAGGCGTTTCAGCGTCGAGGATCGCCAGGGCATAGGCCCCTTCAAGACGCGGCACAACTTGTTGGACGGCCCGCAGGAGACCCACACCAGAATCAAGCACCTCACGGATAAGATGGACGATCACTTCGGTATCGGTATCTGAACTGAAGACCACGTCTTTAGCTAGCAGTTCATCACGAAGCAGCTGATGGTTCTCAATAATCCCGTTGTGAACAAGGGCGACGCGATTGTCGCTGGTATGGGGGTGGGCATTGCGTTCACTGGGTACGCCATGGGTCGCCCAGCGCGTATGGGCGATTCCCGTGCTTCCCGACGCGGGCGAAGCGGCGAGGGCGGCTTCCAGAGCCGCCACCTTGCCCATTTTTTTCCGCAGTTGCAGATCGCCCGGCGCTCTTACCAGGGCCAGTCCTGCTGAGTCGTAACCCCGATACTCGAGCCGGCGCAACCCCTCCAAAAGAATTTCAGGTACATCACGCTGGCCTACGGCAGCAACTATCCCACACATCCCTCAACCCTCTCCCGTGCCGGGAGGCTTCCAGCCCGACACGTTGCGCTGACGGGACCGACCCACCGCCAAATTTTCTTCAGGAACTTCGTCTGTCACTACAGAACCTGCGGCGACAAAAGCCCGGTCCGCGAGGGTTACCGGTGCCACCAACGTACTGTTGGACCCCACGAAAACACCGGCTCCCAATGTTGTTGGATGCTTGTTCACCCCGTCGTAATTACAGGTGATCGTACCCGCGCCAATATTGCTGTTTTCGCCGACACGGGTGTCCCCCAGATAGGCGAGGTGATTCGCCTTGCTGCCAGAGCCCAGCACGGTATTTTTGGTCTCGACGAAATTCCCTACGCGAGCGGTCTCAGCCAACTCGGTGCCCGGTCGCAACCGGGCATAGGGGCCGATTCGGCAACCCACTCCAATCGAAGCACCTTCGATATGACAAAAAGGCTGGATTTCCGTGTCTGCACCCACCACCACATCTTTGAGAAAGCAGTTCGCACCAATCCTGACCCCATCCCCAAGAATGACCCGACCCTCAAAGACGGCATTGATATCGACCTCCACGTCCTGACCACACTGCAAATCACCCCTAATATCAACGCGCCGACGATCGGTAATGGCGACTCCGGTTCTCATCAACGCGTCAGCCAGTCGATGCTGCAAATCTCGCTCTAATGCCTCTAGCTGGATTCGGTCATTGACCCCGGCGATTTCATGGGGGTCATCAGTAACCACAATGCCGACAGGAATACCCTGCCCAACCGCCAGTGCCAATGCATCGGGTAAATAGTATTCCCCCTGAGCATTGTCGTTACCGACCGACGCCAGCAGCGTGGACAGCAACTGGGCGGGCGCTGCCAGCACACCAGTGTTGGCCTCCTTCACCGAGTGCTGGCGTTCGGTGGCATCAGCCTGCTCGACCACGGCGGCAAAGCCATCATTCTCATCCCGAAGCACCCGACCGTAACCGGTGGGGTCGTCTAGGCACGCTGCGAGCATTGTTGGATGCGTCGGATTTTCCTTGAGCAACCTGGCCAGTGTTGTGCCGGACATGAGGGGCACGTCGCCAAACAACACCAGAACAGTGGCCTCGGAATGGCAGGATGGTAGCGCGCAGGCCACCGCATGACCGGTGCCCAGTTGTTCTGCCTGATGGTGAAACGTTAAATCCTGTCCATGGGTTGCGGCTTTGACCGCCTCGGCGCCGTGTCCGACCACCACATGGATGGTATCGGGCTTCAGGCCACGGGCCGTCTCAAGCACGTGGGCCAGCAGCGGTTTTCCTGCCAGCGCGTGAAGCACCTTGGGTTTGGAAGAGCGCATGCGCGAGCCCTGGCCCGCCGCCAGAATAATGATCTCGAGTCTGCTACCGTCACCCATAGGTAGATGTCCGCACTATAAGGAGCCGCATCATAGCAATCGTGTCGGGAATTTAAGCCGAAAAAAAACCGCCTATTTGGCGGTTCTTTTGACTTGACCGGTCAACCGCGCCCGGCGCGGGTTTTCAGTTTACGCAATGTGGCAAGCTGGGCAGCAGCCTCGGCCAGCTGGGCCGACGCACGACCATAATCCAGCTCGCCGCTTTGGTTTGCCAACGCTTCCTCAGCCGATTTCCGTGCTTCCTCGGCCGCCGCCTCGTCGACATCCGCCGCCCTGAGCGCGGTATCTGCCAGAATGGTCACGACATCACGCTGCACTTCAAGAAAACCGCCTGAAGCATAAAAAACCTGCTCTTCACCGCCCTGCTCTACCAGGCGGACCGGTCCGGGTACAAGCGCCGTTAACAGGGGGGCGTGCCCATAACAAATCCCCAGCTCGCCCTCTGAGCCGGTGGCGACGAGCAGCTCAACCAATCCCGAGTAGATCTGGGATTCAGCGGACACAATGTCACAGTGAATTGTCATAGCCATAGCGTGCTACCCCGGTTAAAGCTTCTCGGCTTTTTCTACAGCCTGCTCAATGGAACCCACCATGTAAAAAGCCTGCTCCGGAAGGTGGTCGTACTCTCCGGAGAGAATCCCCTTAAACCCTGAGATGGTGTCCTTGAGGGACACATAGATGCCGGGTGAGCCCGTAAATACTTCAGCGACGTGGAACGGTTGCGACAGGAAGCGCTCAATTTTTCGGGCCCTTGACACCGTCAACTTGTCTTCCTCGGACAGTTCATCCATGCCCAGAATGGCAATAATGTCCTTGAGCTCTTTGTATCGCTGCAACACCGACTGGACGCCTCGCGCCACATCGTAATGATCCGTGCCGATGACGAGGGGATCCAGCTGCCGGGATGTAGAGTCCAGGGGATCCACCGCAGGATAAATACCCTTGGCAGCGATGTCCCGGCTCAGTACTACCGTTGAGTCCAGGTGTGCAAAGGTTGTAGCGGGTGAGGGGTCAGTCAGGTCATCCGCGGGAACGTACACCGCCTGAATCGAGGTGATAGAACCCGTTTTTGTCGAAGTAATCCGCTCCTGAAGCACGCCCATTTCTTCTGCAAGAGTGGGCTGGTAACCCACCGCCGACGGCATACGCCCCAACAGCGCCGATACTTCGGTTCCTGCCAGGGTGTAGCGGTAAATGTTGTCGACGAACAGAAGAACGTCGCGACCTTCATCACGAAACTTCTCCGCCATGGTCAAACCCGTCAGGGCCACGCGCAACCGGTTGCCCGGGGGTTCATTCATCTGGCCGTAAACCATGGCAACCTTGGATTGGTCCATGTTTTCAACGTTAACGACACCCGACTCCTGCATTTCGTAGTAGAAGT
>JAKMEU010000056.1 GCA_022425845.1 Luminiphilus sp.
TCGTTGGAGTCGCCAAAATCACCGTGGCAACTCGCACAACGGTCCAACCATATTGCCTCCCCCCGCTCCACTGAACCGAAGCCCGAGGGTAATCCCACAAAATCGGGGCGAACATCTATATCCCAGGCGCGAACCTCCGCCGGGGTGGCATGGCGACCCAATCCGTCAAGAGCAGGCAGATATTCAGCTGCTCCCGCTGCGACGGACATCGTCAGAAGGGTAAGTGAAACTGATTTAGCCGAGCTGAACATTGTCCACTTCACCTGTGTCCCTGACCCGCCAGGTCTGGATAGCATTGTTGTGGTAAATCGACCGCGTTCCGCGTGCGGCAACCAGCTGGGCACGTTGGGGTTGAATGTAGCCCGTGCTGTCATGGACTCGGCTCTGGAGCAGCGCTGGCGAATTCTGCCAAACCCAATCGAAATTAAATCGTGTCAGCATTTTGCTCTGGGGTGTTCCCTCAAGTCTGGCCTCCCGCCAATTACGCCCACCATCGGTGGAGACCTCCACTTTGCGGACGGTGCCTCGACCCGACCACGCCAAACCGGTAATACAGTAATAACCCCGCTGCAGCAGTTTTTGTCCACCGGAGGGGGCGGTGATGACAGATTTGGCCTCCTGAATAGCCGCGTACTGGCGCATTTGACCATCGGGCATCAGATCAACGTAGTGGCTGGCTTCATCTTTAGTTGCGTAGGGTTTATCCCCCACCTCCAGGCGGCGCAACCACTTCACCCATGACACACCCTGAACACCGGGGACTACGAGGCGCAGTGGATAGCCCTGCTCGGGTCTCAGCATCTCGCCATTCTGCCCATAGGCAACAATCGCATCGTCCAGTGCGGCTTCCATACTGATGGTACGGGTCATGCCAGAACCGTCGGCGCCCTCTGCAAGCAAGTAGTTCGCAGCTTTGTCAAACCCCGCTCTCTCCAACAACACCGAGAGAGGCACTCCGGTCCACTCCGACCCGGACAGCATCCCGTGACTGTACTGCACAGTCGGCACGGCTGAATTTCCCCACTCCTGAGCTGTATTGGCTCCACACTCAAGGAAGTGCATCCGCGACACACTGGGCATGCGGAGCAGGTCCTCAAGGGTAAAAACAAGGGGCTCCCGAACAAGGCCATTGATCATCAGCCGATGACGACGGGGATCGATGTCCACCCAGCCCTGATGATGACGCTCAAAATGCAGGCCACTCGGGGTAATGCAACCAAACAGATTTTGCAGGGGTGTAAAAGCAACGCTGGACTGATCGGTCTGTGTCAGGCCCGGGCTCTGGCGCCTGACAATATTCGCCTCGAATTTCGAGGGTTGGCCGTAGGGGTTCGCCAGTACCGGTTTACCAAGCGTTCGGCTCCACTCCGGTAGATTGACGATGTCAGGATCATCACCAACGCTGGCAGCGATGGCACTGCTTCCCGCGGCCGTGGCAAGAGCCGCCGTCAGGGCAGCGCGCAGCAACCCTCGCCGCTCAGCGTTTACACCCGCACTGGAAATGGAGGCAATGAGTTCAGTCGACAGGAAGGACTCGGGCGCCTGTCGGAGTTGGCCTCGCTGATCCACGGTATTCGAAGGTTCTTCCACCAGTCCCCCGGGTACAGACGCATTTAAAGAGCTAACGGGACACGGGCCCGGGCTGTATTGCGCCTATATTCTTATACATTATAACTATATAACCAATTTGCAGGACCGTCAAACCGACCCTGTTCATGGCTCGTTATCGCACCACAGGCACCTAACCTCTCTCGCTTCTCAGGAGTATAGGCACTTTTGGCTCACCGAAAAGCCCCACGGCGCAGCTGCTGGCCCCTCACTCGTCGAAGCAGGTTGTCGACATAACCCCTGCACAAGGCAAACCATCCATAGGCCTACAACCGCAGCTTCCCCTGGGCTAGGCTACCCAATGAGAGAAGCGTCACCTCGCCAGGTGGTCGCTTTTCCGGGCAACAGACACCGACGCCATAAGGAAGCTATTCATGCCGGGATTCTTTCAAGCGCAAGCCTCACTTTTACAGCGCACCCGGTTGCGTCCTCGCGCGGGCCTGTCCACTGTCATCACGCTGCGACTCTTACTCGGTTTTGCACTAACCAGCGCCTCGCTGCCCAGCGTCGCCGATACGGACCAACTTGTTTATATCTCCGCGCCGGACTGTACGGCCTGCCAGCAATTTGATGCTGAAGTCGGGCCCAGTTACAGCCAAACCCTGGAGGGTCGCCTGCTACCGATGACGCGGATAAAGCTATCCGACTGGCGTGCCGGCACCCACCCACTGAGCCAATGCGTCGACACCCCGGTTGTCGGCACGCCCACGTTCATCTACCTGCGCGGGTGCGGGGAGCTGGACCGCATTTACGGTTACTCGAGTGATGAATTGTTCTGGATGGCGCTGCGACGCATGCTGGACAACGCGGCCCCTGCAGCGCTTTCAGATCTGTCGCACTGACCGCGTCCCCGGCGCAGGCGGAGGGCTTGCACCACCCGCAAAACACTGCGCGTTGTAGAGCCAGCGCTGGGCAGGCTCGCCCGAATACTCGAGATCCGTATCCTCTACGTGTCGGGTCTGGGTTACTACCTGAGCAAAGGCCTCAGCCGAGCCCGATATGCGGGACGTTGAATCGCTATCCCCAAAACGCCATTCGTCTCCCGATGGTGCCATCAATTCAACGTATGGTTTGGGCTGCGGCGCTTCCTCGCCACGCACCTGGAACGTCCAGTCATAGGTATTGATTCCGAGAATCACCACATTACGTAGCCGGTCCATGTTCTCCCTGACCTGGCCCAGTTCATCGTAGATCGCCTGCCCATGCGCCCAGGTCTCCATCTGACGAGCCGTTATACAGGAGCGCGCACTCATACTGGGCCCAACCCAGGGGCACCGCTGCGCAGGATCAGCTTTGGAATAGGCATCGGCAACGGTCAGGTAAGTCTCTCGCCAGGTACTGAGTAAATTCCCCCCTCGCTCGCTCACAAGTTGCGATTCGACGTCCACCAGCGCATCGCCGCGCTGAAAACCCTCGAGCACAGGCACCAACATTGTCTTTAAGTCCTCCGGCGCCTCGAGGGCAGCAAGCGCCATCTTATTCCAGAAGTGTAAATGCCGAAGAATCACCTCGATGCTCCACTGCTTAAAAGCCGTCTTTCTTGTCCAATCGGCCCCATCCAGAGGGGCGATAAGACTATCGAGATCCTGTGATTCCTCCAGAAAAGCCTGTGCCTGTTCCATGTTGGTGCTCCCTTAGTCGACCTGTATCGCACAGCGCTGGGTGGGGCATATCAGAGTCCCGACTGCGGCACTCCAGGTTAGCGAATACGGCATCTATTCAGACTCATCATTCGATCAATTCCAGTACCGCTATGAGGTCCCCGGCAGCCACTTGCTTTCCGGCAGCACCTGAGACCTCAAGCACCGTGCCTTCTGACGGCGCGACGATTTCATGCTGCATTTTCATGGCCTCCAGGACGGCCAGCCGCTGGCCTTTCACCACCGCATCTCCGGGGGCCACATCCAGAGCAAGCAGTTGTCCGTGCATGGGGGCCAATACCGTACCACCGCCAACAGCATCTTCGGCATCGGGTGAAACCCGGGTTCGATCAACAATAACGCCTGACTGTGCTGTACCGCTGAAGTGCAAGGTAGCGGGCAGCTCTTCAACGAAGTGATAGGTCTCGCGCAACCCATCGACCAGAAACTCACAACTCACCTCGTCCATGTCGATGAGTTCTACGAAGCACTCCTCGCCAGCTACTGATACCTGGTATTGGCCCACGCCCAAGGTCTCCAGGTGTAACGTTGTTTTATCCTCGCCGAGCACATACTCACGCGTCGAGCATCCCCTGCCGGTCGATGACCAATCAAGCAGTTCATGTGAAACGGAAACGGCGTAGTCGTGAGCGCGCCCCATGGCCAGAAGATGCTGTATCACCGCGCCACAGGCCAGAAAAGTTGAGGAGTAGGCAGGCGCCTCGAACTGTTCGCCGTAGCAATCAGCGATAAAGCCGGTGGTCGCCCCGCCGAGAACGAATGTCTCCTGTTGCAGGGCATCGATGAGAAAGTCCCGGTTAGTACCCAGACCCAATAACGCGCCCTCCTCCAAACCCGTCAGTAATCGCTGCCGGGCATCTTCCCGTGTGGTACCAAATCCGATAATTTTCGCCACCATCGCATCATAGTAGGGGCTGACTTGATCACCGCTCTCAACGCCCGTATCGATCCGTACACCCTCGTTTTCGGGTAGCTCAAACAGCGCTATGGGCCCGGTACTGGGCAAGAAGCCATTTTCCGGTTCTTCTGCATAGAGTCGCACCTCTATCGCATGACCCGATAGCGACACCTCATTCTGGGTGACGGGAAGCGGCTCCCCTCGGGCAACGCGCAGCTGCCATTCCACCAAGTCATAGCCAGTCACCAGCTCTGTCACCGGATGCTCGACCTGAAGCCGGGTGTTCATCTCCAGAAAATAAAAACCTCCGGCATCATCCAGCAAAAACTCCACCGTGCCGGCACCGACATAGTCCACAGCCCTGGCTGCTTCTATCGCGGCTGCACCCATCGCCTCTCTTAATGTCGGCGTCATCACGGGACAGGGTGATTCCTCAATCACTTTTTGATGACGCCGCTGTACCGAACAATCACGCTCGCCGAGGTGAATCACGTTACCGTGAATATCGGCGAAGACCTGAATCTCAACGTGCCTTGGATTGATAACAGCCTTTTCAATAATCAAATCCCGGGAGCCAAAGGCGTTCTCTGCCTCCGACTGGGCAAGTGCCATGGCATCCGCCAGTTGAGCCGCGTCATGAACAAGACGCATACCCCGGCCACCCCCTCCGGCGGCGGCTTTAATCATGACGGGCATTCCGATAGTTTCTGCCGCCTCTACCAGTACGTTGTTGTCCTGCGC
>JAKMEU010000057.1 GCA_022425845.1 Luminiphilus sp.
GCACAAGCGAGTACAGCAGTCATTTTGACTGTCCGGTCGCCTTTCCCAGCGACACCATCGAAGACAGCCTGGGAGAGGTGCTCTCCAAAAAGGGCCTGACCCAGTTGCGGCTCGCCGAAACCGAAAAGTACGCGCATGTGACTTTCTTCTTCAGTGGCGGGCGAGAGGACAAGTTTGCTGGCGAGGAACGCCTGCTTATCCCGTCCCCGGACGTACCCACATACGACCTCCAGCCTGAAATGAGTGCTCGCGAGGTGACTGATGAGTTGATCGCGGCCATTGAGTCCAGACGCTTCGACTGTATTGTTGTGAACTATGCAAATGGCGATATGGTGGGCCATACAGGCGTGTTTGATGCGGCAGTGGCCGCTGTGGAGACGCTGGATGAATGTTTGGGGCGTATCGAGGAGGCCCTGATGGCGTCGGGAGGTGAAGCGCTGATTACCGCCGATCACGGCAACTGCGAGCAGATGCTGGACTACGCCAGTGGCCAGCAACATACACAACACACCACCGAGCACGTACCCCTGGTTTACCTGGGCAATCTGCCACGTGCGCTGCGGCCAAGTGGCGGGATACTCGCAGATGTAGCCCCCACACTACTCACGATGATGAACATCGAACAACCGGCCGCAATGACGGGCACCTGTCTTTTCGAGAACCAGCACTAAGCAATGTGCCCCGTCCGGCGCAGGTGGTTGAATTGGGCTGCGGGCATCGTACTGGGCGCTTTGGCGCTGCCACTTCAGGCAGACCCGTCAAAGGAAGAGGAAGCCAGGGAACGCCTTGCCCAGCTGAAAACGCAGATCGCCGAGATACAGCGTGGCATTGCCCAGAAAGAGGGTGAAAAGGACGCACTGCAAACACGGCTCGCCGACGCGGAGAAAGCCATCAATGAACTCGATGGCAAAATGCGCGCCATCGAGCAGGTCATTGCAGAAGAGCTGCCACGCCTTGAGGCGCTTGATAACGAGCGGATAGACCTGCAGCAGGAACTGGCGTCCGAACAGGACAACATGACCCGCGACTTTCGGGCCCTGTGGACGGTTCGTGAAGGGGGTGGCTTGCGGGTCATCTTTGGTGACCAAAGCCCCAACGAGATGGCGCTGAATCTGGCTTATTTTGATCGTCTGTTAGGCCAGCGTCGCGATGCCATTACGCGTTTCGAAGCGCTTCTGGTTCGGGTACAGGCAAACGCCACCGCGTTGCGCGCATCCCAGGCGAAGCTGGCGCTTCAAAGCGCCGCGCTGGAGGAGGAACGCAGTCGAGCCGTCGGTTTGCAGGCTGAGCGCCTGCAGGCGCTCGCAGCTATTGAGCAGTCACTGGACAATGATAATGCCCGGGTAGCAAAACTTGAGGCGGATCGACAGCGCCTGGGTACGCTGCTGGAAGAACTACGGCGTAGCCTCGCCGAGTTGGATACACCCACCTCCTACAAGCCCTTCCCGGAGGCTCGGGGTGAAATGATCTTTCCCGCCAGTGGCAAGCCCAGCAATCGTTTTGGCGCGTCTCGGAATACGGGGGATTTGCGCTGGCGCGGCTGGCTGATCCCCGCCCCAGAGGGCAGTGATGTCAAGGCGGTGCACCACGGTAGAGTGGTCTATGCCGACTGGCTCCGTGGCCAGGGGCTGCTGCTGATACTCGATCATGGGGACGGCTACCTCAGCCTCTACGGTCAAAACCGCAGCCTCCGCAGGGATGTGGGCGACTGGGTTAGCCCTGGAGACGTAATCGCTACCGTCGGCGCCAGCGGGGGTGCGCCGCGTTCGGCCCTGTACTTTGAAATCCGCCGCGGGGGTGACCCCGTAGACCCCGGTAGCTGGGTACGCCGCTGAGGCCCCGACCCATTGCACTACCACAATCGGGTACCATACCCGGCTATTGATTAGGAAATTCCACATGAAGCGGTCCCACCTTCTCTTGTGCGCTACAGCGCTGTGCGCATTTTTGATGAGCCACAGCCATGCCCAGGAAGACAGTGCCACGGACGTCAGTCCGGAGACATCCAGTGATAAAACCGAAGGCGCCCTGCCCCTTCAGGAATTGCAGACATTCGCCGATGTCTTTCACCAGATTCGCTCGGGTTATGTTGAAGAGGTGGACGACAGCACGCTGTTTGAGTTCGCTGTTCGGGGGATGCTGGAAGGACTGGATCCACACTCCGCGTATTTGACCAAAGAGGACTACAGCGACCTGCAGACCACCACCGATGGGGAGTTTTCGGGTCTGGGTATCGAGATAGGACGACGAGGCAGCTATATAGAGATCATCGCTCCCATCGATGGCTCACCGGCCGTCGAGGCGGGCCTGCAGGCGGGGGATGTGATTCTCAAACTCGACGGTCAGTCGGTGAAGGGTATGTCCATCGATGAGGCGGTGCAGCTAATGCGTGGGCCTGTAGGCGCACCCATTGACCTGGAAATTGGCCGTCCCGGCAGCTCTGAACCTTTCGATGTCACTGTGGTGCGCGACGCCATCAAGGTCGCCAGCGTACGCTCGCGATTTCTGGCCCCCGGCTATGGCTATCTGCGCATAGCCCAATTTGGCCGGCCGACCGGCGATGAGGCCAAGGCTGCGCTGGAAAAGCTGACGACAGAATCCGAACTCGAGGGGCTGGTGATCGACCTGCGAAACAATCCCGGCGGGGTGCTCGGGGCAAGTGTTGCCGTATCGGACCTCTTCATTGACGGCGGCTTGGTGGTCTATACAGAAGGGCGACACCCCAGTGCCCAGGAGCGCTATGAAGCGACGGCAGGTGATCGTCTCATGGGGGCTCCCATTGTTGTGCTGATCAACGGGGGCTCTGCGAGCGCGTCGGAAATTGTCGCCGGCGCCTTGCAGGATCGGGGACGTGCCGTGGTCATGGGAACGAGGAGTTTTGGTAAAGGCTCGGTGCAAACCGTCCTTCCCGTGTCCGAGACCCGCGCCGTTAAACTGACCACCGCACGCTACTTCACGCCAGATGGGCGCTCGATTCAGGCCGAGGGCATCGTCCCCGATATTGTGGTCGAACGCGCTCGAATCACCAGCATGGAAGGCCGGCAAATTAAGGAAGCGGACCTAGAGGGGAGCCTGGATGGCACCGCAGACGCCAACCCTCAGGACGTCGGATCGGAGAGCGCTGCCCTTGCGGACCTCCGTGAAAACGACAACCAGCTTTATGAGGCGCTCACCCTATTGCGCGGCGTCAATCTGCTGGCACCGAGGGATAAAGGGCCGTCACAGGAAGCCACCGAATCCCCGGAGCCTGCAACATCCGAGTGAGATGCCGACTCGCGCAGCTCATGTCGCTGTGGCTGGGTCTGTTGATGTCCGCCGAAGGCGCCACGGTGCGCTGTCCCGCCCACAGCCAGGGACACTTGGCTGTCATTATTGATGACCTGGGCTACAACCTTGAGCGGGCCGCCCACGCGGCCTCGATCCCCGCACCCTTAACCCTCGCCATTATTCCCGGCACGCCCCACGCTACTGCGGTCGCAGCTCTGGGTAGCCAGCACGGGAAAGAACTCATGGTGCACATGCCCATGGCGTCAGCGAGCCGGGCCGTCTCGGATCCGATGGTGTTGGAAGCGCACTCCTCGCGAGACCAGATGCGTATCCAGATCCGTGAAGCGCTGCAGTCTGTACCGGGTGCCACGGGTATGAACAACCATATGGGCAGCGCGCTGACCGCTGATCGAAACGCGATGGACGCCTTGATGTCCGAACTTGCCTCACTGGACCTGTACTTTATTGACTCCCGAACAACCGGGGATACCGTTGCTCAGGCGGCCGCGCAGGACTGGGGAGTACCCAGCGCGTCTCGCTCCGTATTTCTCGATAATGAACAGACCCCCGATGCCATCGAGACCCAGCTGCACAAGGCCGTCAGCCTGGCCCTGTCAGAGGGTTATGCCATTGCCATCGGTCATCCCCACACCGAGACCATGGCGGTGCTTAACAGCCTGCTTCCCCGGCTCCCCTCTGAAGTGACGGTTGTCACCGCTTCCCAAGTTGCGCATTGCCAAATCGCTCAGAGCCGAACCTCAACACCACGTTCTGCCAAGTAGGCTTTCGCCTGGGGAATCGAATATTCACCAAAATGGAAAATACTCGCCGCGAGTACCGCATCGGCCCCCCCGTCAACAATGCCGGCAGCGAGGTGATCGAGCGTTCCAACGCCCCCCGAAGCAATCAGCGGTATCTCAACCGCATCACTAATCTGTCGCGTGATGGTCAGCTCAAAGCCATCCCGGGTGCCATCGCGATCCATACTGGTCAGTAGGATTTCACCAGCCCCCAGTGCAGCCATTTTTTTGGCCCAGCCCACTGCCTCGATGCCCGTAGGGTTGCGACCTCCATGGGTAAATAACTCATAGCGGGGAGGCGCCCCGGGCTCTGTCACCCGCTTCACGTCCATAGCGACAACGATGCACTGGGCGCCAAACCGTTCTGCCGCGGAAGATACCAGCTCGGGATTATGGATCGCTGCCGTGTTGATGCTGACCTTGTCAGCACCTGCGTTAAGCAGGGCGCGAATATCGGCGAGGGCGCGAACGCCGCCACCGACCGTAAGAGGGATAAATACTTCGCGGGCAATTCGCTCCACGGTTTTTACGGTTGTGTCCCGCTTTTCGTGGCTGGCGGTTATATCAAGGAATGTGATCTCATCCGCGCCCTGCTCGTTGTAACGGCGGGCTATTTCCACGGGGTCACCGGCATCCCGTATGCCAACAAAATTTACCCCTTTGACAACCCGCCCCCGATCGACATCGAGGCAGGGAATAATGCGTCGCGCCAGCCCCACTAGTCCAGGCTCATCATGCTGTCGACGCAAGCCTGGGCTTCCTCGAGATCCAGCGTTCCCTCATAGATGGCTCGACCAGTAATAGCGCCCATGACGCCCTCCCGACGAAAGTGTGCGAGCTTTCGAATGTCGTCGAGGTGTGAAATTCCCCCCGAGGCAATGATGGGGATAGAGGAAGCCTTGGCCATCTCAAGCGTGGCCTCTATATTGACCCCCTGCATCATGCCGTCACGATCAATATCAGTGTAGATAATGGCGCTGACACCGGCCTGCTCAAATCGGCTCGCCAACTCGGTAGCCTGCATGCCGGACACCTCAGCCCAACCATCGGTAGCAACCCAGCCGTTGCGGGCATCAATGCCCACCATGACCCGCCCGGGATACTCACGACAGGCCACCCGGACCAGCGCCGGGTCTTTGAGCGCCGCTGTACCGATGATGACTGACTCCACGCCAAGTGTGAGGTAGCGCTCAATAGTGGCAAGATCGCGGATTCCACCGCCAATCTGCACGGGTAAACCTTTGGTAGCGGTAATGATGTCTTCCACCGCATTGTCATTAACAGGGGTGCCTGCAAACGCGCCGTTCAAATCCACAAGGTGCAAACGTCGGGCGCCTTTTCCCGCCCACTGGCGGGCCATGGCCGCCGGGTCGTCGGAAAAAACCGTGCTGTCCTCCATCAGGCCCTTGCGCAGCCGGACGCACTGTCCATCTTTGAGGTCGATCGCGGGGATTACGAGCATGTTCCGTCCCATTTCATAAAATTAGAGAGCAGTTGCAGGCCAGATTTATGGCTTTTCTCCGGGTGAAACTGTACGGCAAACAGGTTGTCACGAGCCAGCGCCGCGCAACCCTCCACGCCGTAGTCAAAACTGGCCGCAATTATGCCGGGGTCTCGCGGTTGTACCCAGTAGCTGTGGACAAAGTAAAACCGCGTGCGGTCCTCAATCCCCTGCCACAGTGGGTGAACCTGGGTTTGTTTCACCTCGTTCCAGCCCATATGGGGCACCTTCAGACGCCGCCCTGCTGAATCGCGCAGCGCCTCGCCAAAGAAATTGACCGTGCCCGGAATAATACCCAGGGTCGCGACACCGCCATTCTCATCCGAATGCTCCATCAACGCCTGCATACCGACACAGATGGCCAATACAGGCTGCTTTTTAGCGTCTAACGCTGATTGCAATAGCTGATCGCAACCCAGTCGCCGAATCTCCGACATGCAGTCCTGTATTGCACCCACCCCGGGAAACACCACACGATCAGCTGCCGCGATGACCTGCGGGTCATGGCTGACAACAACACGAGGGGCCCCCACGTGCTCAAGAGCCGAGGCAACGGAGTGCAGGTTGCCCATTCCGTAATCAATGACGGCGACGTAGGGGGTCACGGGGTCACAGCGAACCTTTTGTGGACGGCATCATGCCCGCCATGGCGGGATCGGGCGTCAACGCCATGCGCAAAGCGCGCCCAAAGGCCTTGAATACTGTCTCTGCCTGGTGGTGGGCGTTATCGCCACGCAAATTATCAACATGCAAAGTGACCTGCGCGTGGTTAACAAACCCCTGGAAAAACTCCACGAACAGATCAACATCGAAGGTGCCAATCATTGCGCGGGTAAAGGGAACATGCCAAACCAAGCCGGGGCGCCCGGAAAAATCGACGACAACCCGCGATAGCGCCTCGTCGAGGGGCACGTAGGCATGGCCATAGCGCGTCAGTCCTTTCTTATCTTCCGCCGCAGCGTGGAAGGCCTGGCCCAGTGTGATGCCAATGTCCTCAACGGTGTGGTGTCCATCAATGTGCAGGTCGCCCTTGGCGATGACCTTGAGGTCCACCATCCCATGCCGAGCAATCTGGTCCAGCATGTGCTCAAGAAAAGGGACGCCGGTATCAAACTCGGTTTGTCCGGACCCGTCGAGGCACAGCTCGACACTGATCTGGGTTTCCAGCGTATTGCGTTCAACACTGGCCCTGCGCGGCGTTGTAGCGGTAGCCATGGCGTATGCTCCCGGGAGGTGGTTGGGCATTCAGGCAGCCCCTTGACCAGCGCGCTACACTGCGCGGCATTGTAACGGAGAAGCGACTGCCATTCATGTGACCGATTGCCGCACAAATGGCCAGGCAAATGACTGAAGAAAGCGACACAACGACATCCTTCGCGCAGCGGCTCCTGGCCTGGTTTGACCTCAGCGGTCGACACGACCTGCCCTGGCAGCAGGGAAAAACCGCCTACCGCGTGTGGCTGTCGGAAATCATGCTGCAACAAACCCAGGTGCAAACCGTTATTCCCTATTTTGAGCGGTTTATTCAATCGTTTCCGACAATCCAGGATCTGGCCTGCGCCTCCGAGGACGAGGTACTGCACTTATGGACCGGACTGGGTTACTACGCACGGGCCCGCAACCTGCATCGAACGGCACAGCGCGTGACGCAGGACCTTGACGGCCACTTTCCGAGGACGGTTGAGGCGCTTGAGGAGCTCCCGGGCATCGGTCGCTCCACCGCCGGTGCGATTGCGAGTCTTGCCATGGGCATTCGAGCCCCCATTCTCGATGGCAATGTCAAACGGGTGATTGCACGCCACGATGCCGTTGCCGGCTGGCCGGGATCCGCAAAGACGCTGGCCGAACTGTGGCGCCTGTCAGAGAAATACACCCCCTTCGAACGGGTGGACGACTACACGCAGGGCGTCATGGATCTGGGGGCTACCGTTTGCACCCGCCAAAGCCCGGGCTGTACCGCGTGTCCCCTGCGGGCAACCTGCCGGGCCTTCCAACGCGACGAGCAGGCGCATTATCCGGGACGGAAACCTCGAAAGACACTTCCCGAGCGCCAGACCTGTTTCCTGATCCTGCAACGACCCGACGGTGCGGTACTGCTGGAAAAGCGACCAAGCCCCGGTATTTGGGGCGGGCTCTGGTGCTTTCCGGAGACCGCTACGCCAGAGCGCACCCCGGCCACACTGGAACCCCTCTTACCCAACGGTCAACAGCCATTGCAGGCACTCGATTCGATTCAACACAGCTTCAGCCACTACCGACTGACCATCCTTCCCTTCGTCATGGCGATTGGTCAACCAACTGAGGTCGTGGCTGAGGTAGACTCTGTCCGGTGGATCAGACCGGGCTCGGATGTCGCGGTCGGTCTACCGGCACCGGTCAGTCAGATCTTGGATACGCTGCTGCAACAGCAGTAGCTGCTGGCCGATTTCTATCTCAGGGGAGGCGCGTCGTGGCAAGAACAGTGTTCTGCAAGTATTTCAAGGAGGAATTGGAAGGTCTGGATCGACCACCGCTGCCGGGACCGAAAGGGCAGGAACTTTTTGAACAGGTATCAAAAAAGGCGTGGCAGGCCTGGCAGGCAGAGCAAACCATGTTAATTAATGAGAAGCAGCTGAGTCTGATGGACCCCGAGGCCCGTAAGTACCTGCAGGAGCAGATGGACAAATTTCTGGCGGGTGAAGGTCACGACCGGGCCGAGGGCTTCGTTCCCACGGACGGCAACTGACGTCGTCGTACTCATCAACTGCACCTACCGCTAAAATCATGATACCTGACCGTCGGATACCACCATGCGCATAATCTCCTGGCTTATCACTCTGGTTGTCTGCCTGGCGGTGACGGGAGGCCTTGCCGGCTTCAAGTATTTCCAGATAGCCGAGGCCAAAGCACTGGCCGAAAGTTTTCCACCCCCATTTTCTGTGGTCACGACGGCCTCCGCGCAGCAGGATGAGTGGACCGCCATACGCCGACTGACCGGCACAGTAAGGGCACCACAATTCGTCGAGGTCGCCGCTGAAGCTACGGGGCGGGTGGTGGAGCTCCCTTCGGAAGCTGGCGCCGTCGTTCAGGAAGGCGAGGTGCTGCTGCGACTATTTGACGATGATTTGAAAGCTCAGCGCGCCGCATTTGAAGCCGATTTAAATCTGGTCAACCTGCAGCTGAAACGCACCCGTGAACTCAAGAAAGACGCCATGGCCTCCCAGGACCAATTGGACACCCTGGAAGCACGCCAACAGAGCCTTAATGCACAGATAGCGGCGGCGGACGCCCAGCTCAGCCGCCTGACCCTGAAGGCGCCCTTTACCGGACGCCTGGGCATTTACACCCAATCGGTGGGCGACCTGATGCGCGCGGGCGATCGCCTGACCACGCTCAGCGGTATGGGTGACACGCGCTGGATAGACTTCAAAATTCCACAGGGCGTCGCCCGGGTGGCCCCCGGCGATACGGTTCGACTGTTGTCTCTGGATCGTGAATTTCTGGGTGAGGCCCAGATCACTGCCGTTGCAGATGCCCTGGCAACCGGCTTGCGGGCCTTCGATGTGCGCGCGGAAATTGACGACGCCCGCTTACGCCATGGCGAACTGGTGCTGGTTGAGGTCCGCACGCGCAGGCCCGAGATCGTCTTCACGCTGCCCGCACCCGCGGTTCGCTGGGATGCCGAGGGCCCTCACGTATTTGTACTCAAAGATGCCGAGCAAGGCGCTTATGTTCCACTGCGCGCTGAACTGCGACGCATTGAAGTGGTCGGAGAAAGCAGCGGTACGGTGATGGCGAGAGGCGATCTTTTTGCCGGAGAAACCCTCGCTGTTCAGGGTGCCTTCAAGCTGAGCGATGGCAGTCTCGCGAGGGCCGTCGTGGCGGTGACAGGCCGTTGAGTATCCATCCGGAAGACAGGCCGCGCTGGACAGATATATTCGTCCGCCGCCCGATTGTCTCGGTGGTGCTGTCCCTGGCGCTACTGCTGGTGGGTGTGCGCGCAGCCATCAACCTGCCCGTCATTCAGTTCCCCGTCATCCAGAGCTCATCCCTCGAAATTGTCACGGTATACCCGGGTGCGAGTGCAGAAACGGTGCGGGGTTTTATTGCTGAGCCCATAGAACGTGTGGCAGCCAGCGTCCCCGGCGTTAATTATGTAGAGTCCAGCACCACGGCGGGACGCAGTCTCGTCAAAGTCTGGCTGAAGCTCAATGAGGACAGTACGGATGCCCTCGCTGAACTCAACACACGCCTCAGCCAGATTCGCTACGAGTTACCCGATGGTGCCGAGGATCCGTCCATCGAAGTGCTCAGGGCAGACAGCCCCTACGCCAGTTTTTATCTGGCACTTTCAGTCCCCAAAGGCGAATCGTTCGCTGAAATGGCAGACCTGGTACAGCGCGATATCCTGCCCCGCCTGAGCTCGGTTCCAGACGTCCAGAACGCCATTAGTTGGGGCTCCCGCCCCGCCATGCGGATCTGGCTGGATACAGCGCGTATGGCGGCGCTGGGGATCAGTGCCAGTGACATACAGTCGGCTCTTAGGGACAACAACGTCATCAGCACTTTGGGACAAAGCCAGAACAGCCTGCAACGCATTGACCTTGTGAGTAATACCGAAGCCCGAACGCCGGAGACCTTTGCCAATATTGTGCTGCGCTCGGATCCCATTAACGACATTCGGCTCAGCGATGTTGCGATGATTGAAGAGGGCTCTGAGGAAGTACTCGAGCTCTCCCGGTTCTCGCTTCAGGACGTGGTCTTCACCGGCATCTATCCCACACCCGGCGCGAACGAAATCAATGTCGCGGACGCCCTCTATGATGAAGTTGCCAACATCAACGACTCTCTTCCCGAGGGTCTTGAGTTCTTTATTGCCTACGACGTAACCAGTTATATGCGCGAGGCGCTTAAGGAAATTTTTATCACACTGGGTGAAACCATCATCCTGGTCGGCTTCGTGGTCATTGCGCTAATGGGATCAGCCCGCACCGCGCTGGTACCGCTACTGACGATACCCATCTCTATATTGGGCGCCATGACAGCCATGTCACTCATGGGCTTTTCTCTGAACCTATTGACCATTCTCGCCATCGTCCTGTCTGTAGGCCTGGTGGTGGATGACGCGATTGTCGTTGTGGAAAACGTCGCCAAAAACCTTCGTCAGGGTATGAGCCGGCGAGAAGCCGCTCTGCGCTCTTCGCGGAGGCTACTCGCGCCCATTATCGCCATGACCCTCACCCTTGCCGTGGTCTACGCACCCATTGGCTTGCTGGGTGGCCTGACCGGGTTTCTATTCAGGGAATTTGCCTTCACCCTGGCGGTCGCGGTCCTGATCTCCGGGCTGGTAGCCATGACCCTCTCGCCCATCATGAGCGCCTGGGTTTGCCCTTCCAGCGGGCATGAGACAGGAGCCACCCGATGGGTAAACGAGCGCTTTGATCGCACCGCCCAACGCTATGGCAGCATTGTGGACCGCGCCATCCGCTATCGCTGGCAACTGATTTTTGCAGGCATTTTTTTCAGCCTGCTGACTGCGCCCCTGTATTTATTTTCCTTGAAGGAGCTGGCTCCCATCGAGGACCAAAGCGGTATCAATGTGATCTCTGACGCCGCTCCGGAATCTGCTATCGAAGACACCTATCGCAGCATGGACGCCGTGGTGAACAGAATGGCAGAGTTTGAAGGGGCCACGGACTTCTGGCATGTCGTCCAGCCGTCGGGCAGCTATGGTGGCCAGGACTTTACGCCCCCCGGAACGCGCAGTCGCACCTTGCAGGACATGCTCTTCGAAATGTACAGCTCACTTCAGAACATTCCGTCCCTGAACGCCTTTCCAGTATCCAGCTCCGACCTCCCCGCTGCGGGCCAATTTGATGTGGAGGTGGCCATTGCAAGTTCAGACGACGCTCGGACCATGCTGCCCCATGCGCAGGCACTGTTACAGGCCGCCAAGGAGTCTGGCTTGTTCCTGTTTGCAGATACCGACTTGCGTGTCGACCTGGTACAGGCGCGCATCAACTTTGACAGGCAGCGGCTGGCCGACCTCAACATGACGATCGACGATATTGCCAGCCAGGTCGGCGTACTCAATTCCGAAGGCTACATCACCCGCTATGACAACGGCGGCCGAGCCTATCGTGTAATACCCAAAGTGGCGCGAGCCGAGCGAGACTCCCCGGATGCCGTGCTCGACCTTCCCATACGCACCGCATCGGGAGATCTTATTCCACTGGGTGCAGTGGCCAGTCTCGAGCGCATCACGGCTCCCCGGGCCCTGACCCGATTCCAGCAGAAGAATGCTTTCAAAATTTTCGGTGGCGTCATTCCCGGCACCACCAAGGAACAGGGACTGGCCTTTATCGAACAGGCAGCGGCTGAGCTTCTGCCCGAGGGCTACATACTCGATTACACCGGTGAATCGCGGGAGATACGCAGTGAGGGCAATACATTGCTCGGCGTGCTGGGCATTGCCATGGCGCTGGTATTTTTTGTCCTGGCGGTCCAGTTCAACAGCTTTCGCGACCCGCTGATTATTCTGTTGGGCTCCATCCCGCTGGCGCTCTTTGCTGCACTGGTTATCACCTTTGTCAACCTGACAACCGTGAACATCTATTCCCAGGTGGGCCTTATCACCCTTGCCGGCCTTGTTTCAAAGAACGCGATCCTGATTGTGGAGTTTGCCAACCAGGCGCAGCGTGAGGGTCTGGACAAACTCGCCGCCATCCGGGCCGCATCCATCAGCCGCCTGCGCCCTGTGCTGATGACTACAGGCGCTACTGTACTTGGTCACTTACCCCTGGTCCTCGTGACCGGAGCCGGCTCGGAAGCACGGAACAGCATCGGTTTTATCCTGGTGGTGGGCATGCTGATTGGAACCTTCTTTACGCTGGTCTTATTGCCCGCCATCTATGCCGTGCTGGCCTCTGATCATCGATACGAAGATGCGGAGTCCACACCGGCTGCTACCCCCATAGCAACATCCCACTGATACCACCTTGACCTAAGCAACTGCCACAGGTTTAATACGCGACCTCCGAGGTGTCCACACTTTCCTGCCCAGGTAGCTCAGTCGGTAGAGCAGGGGATTGAAAATCCCCGTGTCGGCGGTTCGATTCCGTCCCTGGGCACCAACACCCCCTGTAACCCCCTGGAAGAAAAAGCCTTCGAACGGTTTTGGAGGCCACTTTTTCTCGTTTGAGCAGAAACCAGGTCCTGATCAAGACCTGTGGAACCCACTCTTCTTTTCTTTCACGTCCAGCGATTGAACCCTAACCCGCCGCTTGGCTGGGCAGCTGACTTGATGGTCTCGTCCGATGACGCCTGACTTCAACACTGGCCCTTTTGAGGATTCACGACTCTTTATCCCCGAGCTTCAATCCAAACCAGACGAGTCAGATAACGGCACCCGTGATACCGAGGAGGTAGCGACTACCAATCAGTGCAGCCGTCTTTTCGATCCGCGCTTGAAAGTCGTTATGCAGGGATTTTTCGGCTGATGTAGCGATACTCAAATCAAATGAGGGGATCCTATGATTTACCGTATTTGTGAGGCCGCTGTATCAGTCTTTGTAGCACTTGCTGCATGTCATGTTCTTCTGCTGCATTACATGGGCGGCCCCGTCCTGCAGACACCGGATGCGATTCTCTTGGCGCAGACCCTTGTGGACTACCGTATTTTCATCATTCTCGGCTTCACGTTTACCTACTTTTACCTGAAGATAGCCGGCAAAGATGTTTCGCGATTATTAATCATTGCTTGCACACTCGCCTGGTTCTCGTTTTTTGAAGACATGCTGGCCATGAGCAACGTGTTGTTCGTCCCCGAGCTCTTCGTGGGCAAGCTGGCCCAATTTTCACGCCCTGTATTTCTTGTAGCTCTAACCTATATGGCGATCGAGTCACGCCGGAGCCTTGCCCATGCCTAACGAAAAGAGCAGGCGAGACGGGATACTAACGAACGAGGAGACAAATGCACTCTCGCAGCCCATCCCTGCCGTGAAACTGTGTAGCTATGGCGAAGCACTGTCAAACAAAACACGCCGGTTCAAAGTATATTTTTTTGTTATCTCGGCTCTCGGAGCTCTTTACCTGCTTGGCTACGCCCTTGGCGGGCTGGACCTCTACATTGTCCAACAACCAAACGAAGCATCCGCTGATGGACAGTTACGCCAGTTGCGTTTCATCGCCGGGTTCGTAATGTTGGTGTTACTGCATACTTGGCTTCTGATGCGTCAGCCTTTAGAGACTTTACTGATGTGCTTCGCCGCTTTACTGACATACTTTATGCTGTCACGAGCCGCCCACTTTATGTCGCTGGGTAACACTGGCGATGACTTTTGGCCCAGGGTGATCTACGTGGCCCTGCAGATGACATTTGTCCTGCTACCCCTGCTATTGATCCTGGAGGAAAGACGATCCCTGCGCAGAATGTGGCAATAAGCCAACAGGTTATTAATCGTATCGGTTTGAGGTGTTGACGTACCCAAACAAGATACCGGCGAACAACCCGCGAAAGCTCGCGATCCGAGGTGAACCGACCCGCACGCAGCAACTGCACATATAGGCCTTTATTCCTTTTCCCGTGACCACAGCACGGTTGAAGCCCTGCAGGCCTCACCAGACTCGCCGTCATATCGACAACAGGACAGGTCATGTTCCGCGCCTGAAAGCGCCTCCCCCGACTTTTACCTCTGGCAGATTCTGCATAGGGATTGACGCCTGCGGCCAATCCCCTCGCTTCCCACTCCACAGAAAATCCCTTCCGACGAGCCATAACGCTCCGGTAGGGAGATACAGAATGACCCATTACGCCAATTACCAACTGACTGCGCATCAAATTACCACTCACCTCGAGAAAGATTTTGGTATTGCTAAGGCCGATATTGGTTTTATCAAAAAACACATTATTGAAACGGATGCCTTCAGGAATGACGTCATCGCAGCGCAGCGAAGTGTGCCGGACTGGCATCGAAGCTTTACGGATGTGGCAATGGCTATTGTCGAATGTGGCAGAGGTGAGTTGAGCAAGAAGTTCCTTCGCGCTTACGCGATAATCGCAGCGGGATCAGAGCTTATCGCCCAGTCTCTAGAAGGCGCCCAGCCAATAAAATCGCCGGAAGAGCAATACGCGATCGCGCTTGCGACCGTCACTGAGCTCAATGAAGCGGCTTCTGAGGCAGAATTGGAACCTGCCCCGAAGCAACTCAGCGCCCAAAGCTAAGGGTTTTTTTCGCGGGTCAAACGACCTGCGAGATCAGAACGGGTATGATGCCTCGGTTTCCGTGAGATCCTCATCTCACTCCTCCGAATCGACAACGCGCGGCTATTTTTCATGCCTGTCACACCCATTGGAACGGCGCTGGTGCTGCAATGACCGGACCACGCTATATGCTCCTGAGTGCATTCTCATTTGCGGTAATGGGAGCACTGGTAAAGCTGGCCGGCAGTCTGTCGATTCCGATACTGCAAATTATCTTTGTCCGGGCAGTGATCTCTGTCGCCCTGTGCCTATTTGAAATCCGACGCGCCCACGTGCACCCCCTGGGTCATCATCGGGCCCTGCTGCTGGCCAGGGGAACCGTGGGTTTTCTGGCCTTGATGGCCGTGTTCTATGCCTTTATCCATCTGCCCTACGCCCAGGCCACCATGCTGCAATACCTGCACCCGGTATTCACCACCGTGTTGGCGTTCTGGTTTCTCTCGGAACGCCCCACGGCAGCCACACTGATCTGCATCGCGCTGAGCTTGCTGGGTCTGGGCTGCATGGTTACACCCTACCTGCAGTCAGGGACACTTCCAGGTGCTTATCTGATGGCGCTTCTTGCGGGATTGGGCGGGGCTTTTGGTAGTGGCGTGGCCTACACGCTGGTGCGTAAACTGGCGACAAGCGAACACCCGTCTGTAATCGTGTTGTACTTTCCCATGGTGTGCCTTCCCGCGACACTCATTCTGGGAGCGAAGGATTTTGTATGGCTAGACAGCACTGGCTGGCTGGTACTGTTAGGAGTGGGTGTATTTACCCAACTGGGACAAGTGTCGCTGACCCGAGCGATGCGGGTGGACTCAGCCAGCAGGGCAACCAGTCTCAGCTACCTACAGATTGTCTTCGCAGCTGCACTGGGCTGGCTCTTTTTCAGTGAAGTGCCGCGCAACAGTACGCTTTTGGGTGCGACCCTGATTTTATCCGGCGCATTGATTACCGCGCGCATGCAACCGAAAGGCCTCTCCTGAACACCTGCAGCATAAGCCCGGAAGGCAAAAGCCCAGCCGCTGTGAACCCATCCATGACAGGTCCGAATGAGAGTAGACAGGCCATCCCCCATGATCGTGGTCTACCGCTTTTGGACAGCGTATTACCTGTGCCATGAAGAACCGACGGTTACCCACCTATATCAGTCCTGAAGCACAAGCCTATTATGCTGAAGCGCTCCCTGTCAGCCACAATGTCGATGTGACCGACCCCAAGGCTGTTGGAATCAGGTTGACTGCAGCCCGAAGCGATCGCGAGGCAACCCGCGAGAAAGCTGCTCCACAATACGGCACTGACTGACCGCCCAATCACGGCTCCTCCCCGGCACTTCCGAACGGGCGGCTGCGCAACTAAGTCGACTCTGCAGTCCCAGAAACAGGGTGCTGGCACGGCGCGGCGCCCTGCAACTGCTGGGCAAACCACCGATGAAAATGGTGCGTCGGAACATCCATAACCGGGGAAAAAACGCCGCCCTGAAATCCGGGCGACTGCCGGCCCCGCTGCATGCCCTCCACCACCGAGACATCCTCTGAAAACACCAGTGCCCAGGCTTCGTGCAGGCCCTGCCGCCGTTCAGTCATTTGTTCTGCCAGAGCTTCCTGCCCCACATACATGAACTGCAGCCGCTCACGTGTCCTGTCTGGCGCCTCTGGCAAAAGGATAATCGCGAAAAAATGATCGGCCTGCAGGCCCAGCAATACATTGGGGTATAGCGACAGGTACTCACCCGTTCTCAATCGATCAGCGTTCCACCCGGGAAAGACCGGGAGTGGCGTACCGCTGCCACGTTCCAGGTCGTAAGTATGGGTGCCCTGCCCCGATGCCACCTCACCCACCATAAGATTGTAATGCTGATCGAGGGGGGAGTAGGCATTGAGCCCCGGGTGTATAAAAGGCAGGTGGTACGACTCGCAGTAATTTTCCACTGCGAGCTTGTAGTTGCAGTTAACCATCAGCTCGATCGAGCCGGAGCCAGCGGCGTCATGAATCAGCTGGTCCATAAAATTCGCACCGGCAAGGGCCTGCCAGCGCTCCGTGACCACGCTGAGATGGTCACGCAATGGCGGCGCATTTCCAGACAGGTTGATAAATACAACCCCGAAATACTCCTCGCTGCGAACCTCCCTGAGGCCGTGCTGGCTGCAATCGAAGCCCGGGGTCTGATGCACCCCCATGCCACCAATGTTCGGCGTGTTCTTGAGCTGTCCGGTGAGGTCGTAGCCCCAGCGATGGTAAGGGCATCGAATCATGAGGCCCGCCTCAGTGGGTTCGCTGACCAGTTGCATACCCCGGTGGCTGCACACGTTGTGGAACACCCGCACAACACCGTTGTGGTCCCGGACCATGAACAAGGGAAGACCCATGAAATCTATAGGGGTGGTCAGCCCGGAAGTCGTCACGTCACTGGAAAAGGCAATGGCGGCCCATGTGGCGCCGACGACGGTATCGCGCTCACGCTGCCAGAAACTACGGCTGGTATAGGCTTCGTTCGGCAGGCCTCTTGCGTCCTGAAGATCTCCGCCAACCGCTGCGGCAGCAGAGGCCTCTGAAATCTCGTCAAACCGACTGGCGTCACTCATGGCGCTGGACTCCATCCACAGGAAGGGCAGTCTACGCGCCCTGGTTTTCGGCGAGCAACCGGTTTTTTACCCCGGTGCTGTTCTACCAACTCGTCGCAACAGATGGCCCGCACTGCACCGGCCCAGCACAGGCAACCGGGGCGAGCGCAGCAGCAGTCTCCAGCTCGAGATCAACTCCAGGGAAAAGGGCTGTTGGATACGGGGTGTAAGGCGCCCTGCTCGTAACGCGAGAAACGAAAGGGCTCAAGAAGCGCGGGAGATCCGCCACATATTTTTTCTGCTACGAGGTCCCCAACACCGATCATTTTATAACCGTGGTTGGAATCGGCAATGACAAAACAGTTCTCCAGCATCTCATCAAAGACCGGGAAGCTGTCGGGCGTAAACGCGCCAATGCCGCCGGAGGGCTCCTTTTTAAACAGCGGGCCGGTACCCGAAAATCGGGCCTGGCAATGAGCCAGCGCCGACACCCAAAGTTCGGCGAATTCCGGGCCCACCACAAACTCCGGGGATGCGGGGCCGTAGGGATCAACCGCCACCGCATCAGCGGGCTTGTCTACGATGAACGGAGCGGCACCACCCTGAACGCCACCAAAATGAAAGTCGGGCTTGTAATAAATGCCCCAGAGGTCATCGCTGATGAGACCCCCATCTTCATCAGAGTAAAGTGGAGCATCGGTATCTACATGGATTACCGGAGGCATGGCGCCGTCATTGGTCACCTGGAGTTTGGGGTCTACCCCCAGCGTCCCCTCCTGAAGTGACCAGTACACCCACATGGGAACATCCTGTGACAGTGTCCCCGTATCAGGGTTTCGAATGGCAATGTGCGAGGGCAGATCCAGCATGTGCCAAATTTGTGGAACCCAGGGGCCCGCGGCCACCACCAGGTAGCCACACTGGATCTTGCCTCGATCAGTTTCCACCGCGCTCACAGCGCCCGACGCATCGCAGACAACAGCTGTGACTTCGATACCCGTTATGATACGCACGCCGAGGGCTTCTACTTTGCCCGCCAGGCCGTACATGGCGCGACTATTGTTAGCGTAACCACCAGGCTTCTCATGAAGCACCGACGTAATGCCTTGTGCACGCCAGTCACTGAAGAGGCCCTTCATGTAACGTTCGCTGGCCTCGGCACCCTCAATAAAAACCGAGTCGTAGCCAATAGCCTGCTGCTGTAGGTAAATCGAGGCAACATCCTCACGCATGGACTCACAGCTAATCTGCATGTAGCCCACGGGGTGATAGCTGTAAGTTTCGGGATCGCTCTCCCAAACCTTGACCGAGTGCGCCATTAACTCGCGCATGGCCGGCTGATAGTAATTGTTGCGAATGACGCCGCAGGCGATGCCTGTGGCGCCTGCGCAGAGACCTGACTTTTCGAGAATGACAATGTCCCTACCGCTTCCGATGCCCAATGCCGTCAATCGCTGCGCGAGATGGTAAGCCGTGCTGAGGCCATGGATACCGGCACCGATTACTACATATCGACTGTTATCAGGTATCACAAACCATCCTGCACCGCCGGGAACATTCAACCTATGCCCGCGCATCTGAGCACAGTCTGGTCACATTTACTATTGCTTTGAGACGTGAATCACGTCGTAAGGTCGCGGCCCACAGAGAGCCCGAAGTCATCGCTGTCACCTGCAACACGCCGATTACCACGCCGGGTCATACCGCTCAATTGACGATCCCATCAGACGGGGGTTAGCTTACGGTTTTAGTTACAGAGACCATCGCTCCCGTGAATGACCTATACCATCTCGCATACGTCAGTGACGTCCAGCTTGTCGAGCCTGGGCAGACAGTGGACGAAGCACTCCTCCAGTGGCACTTGCAGCAGATCTTGGACGCCGCAAAGCGAAATAACGGCGCACTGCAGATCACAGGGGCGCTACTCTACTCAGGAGGCCATTTCGCGCAGGTTCTGGAGGGCCCGCAAACCGCAATCAGTGACAGGTATCGCCGGATCTCCCAGGATACGCGACACACCAATATTACACCCCTCATCTACGAGCCCGCAGAAGAACGCCAGTTTGCCAACTGGTCCATGGTTTTGTGCGGTCCTGGGGAAGTCCATGGCTTGCCCAGCGACTTTGAGGCAAAGCCATCCCCTGGAAGCGTGGAGGCGGGCGACCTGGGTAAGAGCATTGTGGCTTCACTAGCAGAAGCAATGGGTCAGCGATCGTTTACGTAAAACCCCGCCGCATAGCAGGCCGTTACTCTCGGCTGCGGTGTCGGGCGGTTAGGCCATCCCTACCTGAGGGTTTTCTACTGCGCCAACCCAGGGGCTTTCGAGTGCCGTTTCAACCGGGAAGGTCTGGGTAACGCGGAAGCCATTGCCACCCCTGGGACTTTTGAACAGCTCAAGACGGCCGCCCATCTTTTCGACCCAGACTTTCGCCAGGCGCAGGCCCGCCAAGGAAGCAGCAGTGCCGGTATCAGCATCAATACCTTTATGGAGCATTGAAGCCAGACTGCCGGTGTCCATGGGATAGCCGTTACTCTCTATATCAAAGGTGATCAGGCTTTCATTGCAACCCGTCTCCCCGCGCACGTTCAACCACAGGATACTGCCATCACTCAACATTGAAGCGGTGCGGAGTATGTTGGAGAGGATAATACGAAGGCGAAAAAGGTCGCCTTTTACCAACAGCTGAGCAGAGGTGCTCGCGTCCGTCACCAGAGTCTTGCTCCAGCGTTCCACAGCTGGTGAATGCTGCACTCTCAGCTGCGCCGCCACGGTGGCGGGGCAAAACGACTCCAAAGCTGTCGGCCGATCGGGTGTAATTTCAAGTGCTGGACCCAGCTTGGCTACCGTATGGGACAAAGTCTCTACTGCTGAGCGCAACGTCTCGGTTTCCCGCGCATCCAAGTGGGGGGCCTGCGCCAATCGAGAGACAACCCCAAGGGGTTCGACAAGCTCCTGATTGATGGAGGTATAAGTTATTCGCTCGTTGTCACGCAGTTGCTGTATGCGCTGGGCGTAACTGTCGATCTGCCTGACCAGCATCATGGTCCAGGTCGCCAGAAGGAGGGACCACACCATCGCCAGCGGCACCATCCGCAAAATATAATCCAGTGGCTGGAACCCGAAGACGTGGGCCTGCCAAAGTATGGATGCGTTGACGAAAGTGAGCACCACAATGCCATAGCGCCCGCCGAAGGCGGTGGTTATCACGACGGCAGCCGGCATGACCATTAGGCAGCCAACAACGAGGTCACCATTGTTAAGAAAAGCGACCTCTGCCAGCAGAACAATAACGGCTGCCAATCCACCTAATCTTACCCTCGGGCCCAGTTTGATACCTTTGGACGTGATGGCCGTCATGATTAGCAGCAGTATCGAAAAGCTTGCCACGACCCAGGGCGTGTCGTAATTCACAAACGCCGCCCAGACCCAGCCCAGGCCGAGAAATAGTAGCCAAATACGGCCACCTGATATCGCCATTCGATTCAGGTAGGCCTCGCTGGTGGGCGGTGCAGACCACAGCGACCAAAGCGAACCAACAGCGTCGTCGGCGGCATCCAAGGGTTCAGCTAAGGCGTTATTTCCGTCCCCTTGCACTGGTTTCACCCGGTTCACGACCGGTCACACACTGACTGAGGAGGGTAGAAACCCAAATCCTGTGACCCGGCCTGTACGGGAACAGGGAGCAGCGGCGCAACGCCTTCCGCTCCGAGTGCGCCGGCATTTCGGCTATGTGCAGCACGTTGAGCCCTAAATTTGGTTTGGTACATGTCATCCCGGCCACACACATGCGACCTTTTTTTGCATTTTGCCTACTATAAGGCAATTTACACTGCAACTATAGGCACAATTTGGGCAATTTGCCGGGGACTGATCAGGCGTTCTCCTGAAGGTTTAGCTCTATCTGCATGACAAAAACCAATACCTCAGCCACAGCACGATAGAGCGCGGGAGGAATTTCATCACCGAGGGGTACCTGAGACAACAACATGGCCAGCTTGGGGTCCTCAACCACAGGCACGCCTGCCTCCTCCGCCCTGGCCCGGATTGCATCCGCAACCTGACCTTCTCCTGTGGCGACAACCACCGGCGCTTGGGCGCCGTCGTAACGCAGTGCAACCGAGGCCCTGTCTCGTCCACGACCATCCCAGGAATAATCAGTCATGCCTCTACGCTCAGGCTACCGTGACCGTCGGTCCGGTCGACCCCACGGTCCGCCGTGGTGGCGGCCAAACCCACGGCGCGTAAATTTTGCGCTGCCAGTTGGCTTTCAAGGAAGCCCAGATGCCTGTTGAGGTGGGTTGAAGTAACAACCGCTTCGCACTCAAAGGACACGCTGACTGAACCGCCCTGCAGTTGCAGCTTAACAA
>JAKMEU010000058.1 GCA_022425845.1 Luminiphilus sp.
ACGTTGGAGGGTTCACGCGCCGCAACGGGGCCCAGCGCCGTTTGGCTCAGTGCCCAGGTCATGCCTCTCAATGTCGATGGGCATGGCAAGCTCCTGAATCAAAGTTTGGTGGTGACGCGACGCTTATACGAGGCGATTTCGTCGGTTTCGGATGATATTCGAATGCTTGATGAGGGTGATTCCAATGTTATCTGTTTCGCGATTGCCGCTAATGGGAATTCCCTGAGTACGGCGAACCGGAAAACTGAGAGCGCCATTTTGGCGTTTCGCGAGAGCGTAGAGCTTTCGGCGACGCGAACGGGCCTCGGTTGCGATAACTACGGCGATTTAATTTGGCGACTGGTCACGCGCTGGGGTGGAACGGTTGATGCGGACCAGTTGACGGTCGTTAGGATGGTGATCATGAACCCCTATCTCGACGCTGATGAGGTGATCGCCAACATCGGTCATCACCTGACGGCCACCTTGCGAACGATACTTTCTGATCTGCCTGAACCGGTCTGATCCGGGGGGATGTTTTGAACCGCCCGGCGGTCAGTGCGCTATAGTGTCAAGCCAGGTCGCAATCCCAGGTCAATGATCAATGAAATCGATAGAATCTTTCGAAAACGAGGCGGAGGCCTACGCTCAGATTGAAGCCCTCGGATTCCACGCCGTGACCCTCGACATTCCGGCAGAATCCAACGACTTCCACTGGCATGACTTCGATGCCATCGTCTACGTTACAGACGGGGAACTGACGCTTACCGTTGAGGGTCACGAAGCGCCGTACACCTGTCGTCGCGGTACCAAGATAAATGCTGTTGCGGGTGTCGTTCACCGTGAAGAGAGTGAAGGTTACTCTGCCATTATAGGGTTTGGCGTGGCGCCTGAGACAATTACTCAGCCTCTCAATAAAGCGCCGCCGGTTAACCTTTGACTCCCGTATTTGCCGGGTAATAACCGGGTAATAACCGGGTAACTGGCAGCCGGACTGCCGACTTGAAAGGGCGATTCTGGCTTTACTGGCCGTCGGTCTATCGATGAGGCCGTCATGACCGCTCGTCCTGACGCGGGTCAGGTGGGGCGCTTTGCGGGGCACCGGAGTCAGACAACGGCTGTAGGCCTGAACCGTTCGCCAGGGAAGGCTCTCTCCGGGGCATGGCGTTCGAGGATGATTCCATCTCACCCATTTAGGTCGGAAAGTCAGGGCATTGTGTGAGGCGTCTGACCATCGCACAATGCTGTGGCCTGACAGATGAGGAACCTCCCATGCGTTACCTGACCATGTGCTTGCTGCTGCTGAGTGCCACCGTTCAAGCGGATACCCTGATACATGCCGGGCGACTGGTTGATGTGGCCGCCGGAGAGGTTCTTGAGTCGCAGACGATACGCATTCGTGACGATCGCGTTGTCGCGCTGGAAGCGGGCTTTGTTACCGACGAGACCGCTGAGGTGATTGATCTTCGCGACGCAACCGTGATGCCGGGCTTTATGGACATGCACGTTCATCTCTTGCAGGAACTCGACCCCCCGGGAAGTTATGCCGAAGGGTTCTACCTGAATTCGGCAGACATAGCGCTGCGGGCAACCGTTTACGCCCGCCGTACCCTTGAAGCGGGTTTTACGACGGTTCGTGACCTGGGTGCGCGAGACATTGAGGCGAGTTTTGCCCTGCGTGATGCCATCAACCAGGGCATTGTATCCGGGCCTCGCATTTACGCTGCGGGCAAGTCTATTGCAACGACCGGGGGCCATGCCGACCCGACCAATGGCCTCCGGGAAGACCTGCGAGGCGATCCCGGCCCCAAGGAGGGCGTCATCAACGGCCCCGAGGAGGCCTACAAGGCGGTGCGGCAGCGCTATAAGGACGGCAGCGACGTCGTGAAGCTGACGGTGACAGGAGGCGTTCTGTCGCTGGCTAAAAGTGGCGACAACCCCCAATTTACCGACAGTGAGTTGGAGGCGATCGTGGCGGCGGCCCAAGACTACAATTTCGTGGTCGCGGTCCATGCACATGGCGCCGAGGGGATGAAACGAGCGATCCGGGCGGGCGTCCATTCGGTGGAGCACGGTACCTACATGGACCCCGAGGCGATGGAACTGATGAAAGAGCGAGGCACCTGGTACGTGCCTACCATTTCCGCGGGCAAATGGGTGGCTGACCTCTCTGAGCAGGACGGCAAGTTACCTGATGTAGTGCGTCCCAAAGCGGCGGCGGTTGGGCCCCAGATTCAGCAGACTTTCGCTGATGCGTGGCAGCGCGGCGTGCCGATCGCCTTTGGCACGGACGCGGGGGTGTCACCCCATGGTGCCAACGGGCGCGAGTTTACCTTCATGGTAGAGGTCGGCATGCCGGTCATGGAGGCACTGCGGTCGGCGACGGTCAATGCGGCCCGCCTGTTGCGGGCGGAGAGTGAACTGGGTCAGATTGCACCCGGCTTTTACGCCGATATAGTGGCAGTGCGAGAGGATCCTTTCGCCGATGTGACTGCTCTGGAGTCACCTGACTTTGTGATGAAGGGTGGGCGTGTGGTCATCGCTGCTGCGAGTGACTAGCATTTTAAGCGGGTTGTTTCAGAATCCAGCAGCCATGGGCTGTAATGGGTCGACCCAACTGTAACGATGAGCCGAGGGTAACGTGAGCAGCCGAATTCAGCGCTATTTAGACCAGCATCTCGCCACCGTTGCGACGCTTCACGAGCAAATTGAGACGATTGAGCGGGCTACCGCAATGTGCGCGGCCGCCCTGGGTCAGGGCCGCAAGATCCTGCTCTGCGGTAATGGTGGGTCCGCGGCCGATGCTCAACACATTGCTGCCGAGTTGGTGGGCCGCTTTGTGGGAGAGCGTCGTTCACTCCCCGCGCTGGCACTGACCACAGACTCATCCGCGTTAACGGCCATCGCCAATGACTATGGCTATGACAGCGTTTTTGAGCGTCAAGTTGAGGGGCTTGCTCAGGCGGGGGATATCCTGATTGCCATCTCCACGTCGGGGAATTCGGAAAACGTCAACAGGGCATGCCGCAAGGCCGCCAGCCTCGGCTGCGGAACCATCGGCTTGACGGGAAAAACAGGTGGTGAACTCAAGACGTTGGTTGACGAGAGCCTTGTTGTGTCCTCCGAGGTGACGGCCCATATTCAGGAGTGCCATATCGTTGTGGGTCACCTGCTATGCGACGGCATCGAAGCAAGTCTGGACCTGGTCTGAACAATCGTGTCGTCGGAGGCTGGCAGGGCGGCTGTTTTTCTCGATCGTGATGGCGTCATCAACGTTGATCGGGGTTACGTTGTCAGATGGTCTGATTTTGAGTTTTTGCCGGGGACGTTGCCTGCCCTTAGGGCGTTGCAGGGACTCGGATACCTTCTGATTATCGTAACCAATCAATCGGGTATCGGTCGGGGATATTATACCGAAGGGGACTTCGCGTTACTCAGCACCCAGTTGATTGACCATCTGGCAGAAGAGGGCATCAAGTTAACGGCCATCTACCACTGCCCGCATCATCCCACAGACGCTCAGGGCGGCTACCGCCAGGCCTGTAATTGCCGAAAGCCCGCACCGGGCATGTTGCTGAGGGGGCTTGAGGACTGGGACCTTGATGCCAGTCGATGTGTGTTGGTCGGTGACAAGCCCTCTGATATTGCTGCGGGGGAGGCAGCCGGTATTGGCCATCGGTTTTACGTTACGTCGGGAGAAGCCTGCCCCGGTGCAGAGGCGGTGTCCGGTCTTCCGCAGGTGGTCCAGCAACTGAATGTCTTGGCGACGACCTGACCGCTTAAACGCGGTCGAGTCGAACGCCGCTGCCGCTGCAAGGCGCCCACCTCGCCGCTGGCCATCTCGGGGTCCTGCGCGTCTAGAATCAAACAACCGGTTCGGGGGCAGACGTACGGCGGGCCCTCCCGAGG
>JAKMEU010000059.1 GCA_022425845.1 Luminiphilus sp.
CCATCGATCTTGCTTTTATCGTAGACGCCTATCACGAGTTCTCCTTTCCCAGGGAGATGGGGCAACACCTGGTGGCATCTTTGAAGCCCGGTGGAAACCTGGTTTTAGTGGAATACCGGGCAGAAGATCCCCGAGTCCCGATAAAGCGGCTGCACAAAATGAGCCAGGCGCAGGTCAAACAAGAAATGACGGCCATCGGCCTGGAGTGGGTAAGGACTGATGATTACCTGCCGCAGCAGCACGTGCTTATTTTCCAAAAGCCTCGAGAACTGCCGTAAAAGGTGTGCCTCGCTGTACGGCTTTGACCGCCTGCACGGTCAACCCCTTCTATGTTGAGTTTGTCTCTTCAGGGGCTTGGGTTAAAGAGGAGCGCAAGCGTATAACTGGGTATAACTATCGGGTCTGGCCACGAGGCGTTACTGGACGCTTACAGATACAGAATCGAGCGTCCGCTGGCCGTGTCGCCTTGTCAGGCCATCCCGCTCGGCTGTGCTCGCGGGACCTATCTGTAGTGAGCCTGCCTGTCATCTTAGATACTTTGAGTTAAAAATTGGCTCTGCCTACCGCTTGGCTGTTCAGCCCCCGTTAGCGCTCGTATCACTCGACGATAAAGCGCCCGAGCACGAACTTGCCGTTCTGCTGTATCCCTGCCTCGCCAATAGGCCTGCCCAGAGCGCTGGGAACGTTGCCGACGTAGAGGGGGTAGGTGCCCGGCTTGATCGGTACAAAACTGACGTGGGCCGAGCCCACTTCATCGCATTCAATCGCATTGAAACTTAGTCCCTGCAGATGCACTTCAATGTCCCCGACGGTGACCAATCGAAGATGGCCATTGCGCAGCAGTTCAGGCATCTCTATGCGCCACCCGGTAAAGTCATCCTGCACATCGGGGCAGTGGATATTGAGCCGGTAGTAGTGCCCTGACAGCAGCGAAATCTCAGAGGGTTCAATAGTCGGCATCCCATCGCTGGCGGTGGTTATAGTCAGATCTCTGCCCTGGGGCGGGTATTGGGCAAGGTTGCCCAACGATTCGGCATGACCCGGGGCACTCTGAACCAGACAAGTAAGTAGGGTGAAAAAGAACCCAGCCCTGTGGCTAGCTACGACCATTTTTAGGCCCCTCAAATAGTTGGGTGACAAAGCGTTTAGCCGCTGTAGTCCACGGGATTTGGCCAACGATCTTTTTGGCAATAACCCCCCGGTCACCAGATTTTGACGCGCTCCTCAGGCGCCAAATACAACGCGTTGTCGGGCGTCACATCAAAGGCCTCATACCACTCGGGCACATTTCGCACCGGGCCATTGGTGCGGTACATGCCCGGCGCATGGGGGTTGGTGGCAATCAGGGTGCGCAGTGCTTCGTCGCGCATTTTGCTGCGCCAAACCTGGGCGAACCCAAGAAATACCCGCTGCATACCGGTCAGGCCGTCGATCACCGGCCCTTCGTTACCATCCAGTGATGCCTGATATGCCTTCAGAGCGATGGAGATACCACCGAGGTCGCCAATATTTTCTCCCAGGGTGAACTCGCCGTTGGTGCACAGGTCATCGAAGGGACAGAAGGCATTGTACTGGGCGATGAGGTTGCTGGTGCGAACGTCAAACTGAGCCGAGTCGTCCTCGGTCCACCAGTTTCGGAGGTTGCCATCGCCGTCGAAATTTTTGCCGTTGTCATCGAGGCCGTGGCCAATCTCATGGCCTATGACTGCTCCGATGCCGCCGTAGTTAATCGCGTCATCGGCGGCCAGGTTGAAGAAAGGCGGTTGTAGGATGGCGGCAGGGAAGACGATTACATTCAGGATGGGAGAATAATAGGCGTTGACGGTTTGGGGCGTCATGGACCACTCCGTGCGGTCAACCTCACCCAGATGCCGCTCAATTTCCCGATTGCGCTCGGCCTCAAGAATACGCCTCAGGTTGCCGTAGTAATCGTCGACCTTTATGGCGGCTCCGGCATAATCGCGGAAAGTGTCGGGGTAGCCAATCATGGGCGTAAATTTGGATAACTTCTGTAACGCCTCCGCTTTTGTTTCGTCCGACATCCAGTCGAGTTGACGGACACTGTCCTCATAGGCGCTGATCAGATTGGCCACCAGTTCGTCCATGCGCGCCTTGGCCTCCGGTGGAAAATGCCGTTCTACATACACTTTGCCCACCAGTTCTCCGATGGTGCCGCCCACGACAGACACGCCGCGCTGCCAGTCGGGCTGCTGCTCTTGCACGCCGGTCAGTGCTTTGCGGTAAAAATCAAACCGACGCTGGTCGAGATCTTGGGTCAGGGACTGGGCGCTGCTGTTCAGCGTGGCCCAGCGAAAGTAGGCCTGCCAGTCTGCCACGGGGGTCTCGGTGATAATGGTTCCCAGTGCGTTGAAGTAATCAGTAGAAATTGAGACGAGGTAGCCCGGATCTTCAATGCCCATGGCCGTCAGGTAAGCACGCCAATCAACACCGGGGGTAAGTTCCGACAGTTCCTCTGCTTCGATACGCGTGTAATTTTCTGCGTAGCGCCGCGCCTGTTCTTTGGGCATGTGCCGATCGGCTATCGTCTCTTCAATGGCATACACGCGGGCTACCGTGGTGTCATCGAAGGGTAACCCCGCCAATTGATGCAGATCGGCCATGTAGCGCTTGTATTCCTGACGAATTTCCTCCGATTTCTCATCGTCCGTGAAATAGTACGCGCGGTCCGGCAGGCCCAGGCCCCCCTGGCTCAAATAAAAGGCGTAAGTTCCCGGATCCTTGGCGTCGGCGTATTGCCACATGTCAATCGGTGATTGAATTTGGTAGCGGGCGGCGGTGCCAAAATAGGCGAAGACGTCGTCATGGGTCTCGAAGCCATTGATTTGCTCCAGGAAGTCCTGCAGTGGCGCTGTGCCTTTGGCGTCGCGGGCCTGCCAATCCATGAATGAATTGTAGAGGTCTCCGACGCGTTGCTGGTCGCTGCCCTCGGGAAAGTCGCCGCTGGCGGACTCCTCAATAATGGTGCGTACCTGAGCGTCTGATTCATCCCTTAGACGACTGAACTCGCCATAGCTCGATTTATCAGCCGGGATCTCGATGGCATCGAGAGCCTTGCCATTGGCATAGGCGAAAAAATCATCCCCGGGGTGGATGCTTGTGTCCAGATCGCCCACCTCGAAGCCGGCCACAAGAGGTGCTGGCGGTGCTTCAGGTGTTTGCGGTGGCTGGGGCGTCAAAGATTTCGAGTCGCAGCCTGAAAGGATGAGTGCGCAGGATAGGGCAGTGATCAGTTTTTGCATAAGAGGCAAGTCCGTGTACCTGTGGTCGTGGTGTGTACCTGAAGTGGTGGAGGGGACTTTACATGAGGCCAAGTGCCGATTCCACGCCTCGATGATGGCCCGCCGAAGCTATGACAAATACCGATAGCAGGGCTGATCAACACACCCACGAACATCGCGACGGCGAGCGAGGTCGGTTATCCAGTTCGCGACTTTATTTTCGCAGGATAAGACGGGCAGGGAGGCCCGGGGCTGGGCACGGAGCCCTCTATTTGAAGAGCATCTCATTAAAGAGCATTACAGGACTGCCGTATTCGTGCTATCACAGCGGCCTTCAGCCCATCATCGTAATATGATTACAGGCCATGCCCCAGCAGTTTACGGGTTTTGGCAAGGACCGCTAATTGCCCAAAGTCGACATTCGCCTCGCTTGTTCTCCATTCTGGCTGGGCGCGCGAGCAGCATCGGCAGACTGACAGTCCGCGGTATATGCAGAACCCTCTGAGGGAACGGCGTAGAACCTTTAGCCGTTATCAAACGAGTCAATGGCAACCCGCCAAACCCTCTCGTGAGAGTCTGGCAGGTCGCTTTGTGATGCTACTCGCTGCAGAGTGCGGCGGTAGGATCGATGGCCGCAATGATGGCGTCAGCCTTGGCGATCAGGGCATCGGCGTCGGCTGTCTCCAGTTGCTTACCCGACTGCGCCTGGGCGTTGTAGCAGAACGCGTACATGGCGTTCAGCGCCGCCACATCGTTGTTCTCGTTCAGGTCACTCAGTGCACCTTGAACAGCGCCCAGTTTGGCGTCCAGTGCGTTGAGGATGCCATTTTTTGCATTGAGATCGGCCACAAAGGCGCTCAATTCATCTATTAACACCACAGGGTCAGCACAGGCCGCGAGAGTTTGTTCAACCGCAATAGGCGCTCCCTCCGCGGCGCCTGTGAATTCAATCCCATCCCACGATGGAGAGGGGCAAGCGGTAATGGACGAGAGGGCATCTGAAAAATCGGAAAAACCTTCGACGAAGAAAGAAAACGCGTCAGGCGAAATGCCAGTTCCATTGAATGGCCGGCCATCTGGTAACGTCTGACCGTCTGGGTCGGCCTCCCAGGACACGTACTCTCCATTGAAGGTGACACGCTCCAACGT
>JAKMEU010000100.1 GCA_022425845.1 Luminiphilus sp.
GGCCGGGAGGGCCAAAAACCAGCGTGTGATCAAGGGGCTCACCCCGTTGTCGCGCCGCTGCGAGAAAAATTTCCATCTGCTCACGAACGACGCGTTGCCCAAGATAGTCTGCCAGTGAACGCGGCCGTATGGCCCGGTCAACCTGCTCTTCACCCCGCTCAGAGGGCTCTGGTGCAATTAGTCGATCGGTCTCTATCGTCATCGATTTCCCTTGGGCGCTGAGGCCTGCAAGGCCCGCCGGATCAATTCCTCGCTGGAATCAACCGTGTCATCATCAACGGAAAGCACCAGCCGAGCAGCCTCGGAAAGCTTGTATCCCAGTGCAACAAGCGCCTGCTCGGCTTCTCCCCGGTGATCAATTTTAGGGGGTGTCGCCGACTCCCTGTCTGCGGGTGCGCCGGGCGTCAACTCTTCCAGCCACTTGCCTGCCTTATCCCGCATTTCCACCAACAAACGCTCAGCCGTCTTGCGTCCAACCCCGGGCAAAGCGACCAGGGAAGCGATATCGTCTCGCTGCAAGCACTGGGCAAACGCCCGGGCATCCAGGCCCGACAGCAGCGCCAAAGCAAGTTTCGGCCCCACGCCACTCACCCTGATTAACTCCCTGAACAGACGCCTGTCAGCCTCATCCCTGAAACCATAGAGCAACTGCGCATCCTCCCTGACCACGAAATGGGTGAGCAGAGTCACCTCCTCCCCAACCGCAGGCAAGTCGAACAGCGTCGTCATGGGAACCTGTACTTCGTAACCGACACCACCCACATCCAAAACCACATCGGGTGGCTGCTTGAGCAACAGGCGTCCGCGCAGAAAACCAATCACGCCCAGACCCTAACGCGAACGCCCACGGCTGCGCACCGTGGCGGGAAGCCGTTGCAGGGACCGGCTGGAGTGAAAGTGGCACAACGCCGCTGCCAGTGCATCGGCAGCATCCTCCTTGGGTGCGGCAGGCAGTTTCAATAATGTCTTCACCATATGCTGTACCTGCTCCTTACTCGCGGCGCCCGTTCCCACCACAGCCTGCTTGATCTGGCGGGCCGCGTACTCATGTACAGGCATGCCACGATTAACGCAGGCGGTCATTGCGGCACCCCGCGCGTGCCCAAGCTTCAGTGCGGCGTCAGGGCTTCTAGCCAGAAACACCTGCTCGATGGCCAACTCATCCGGCCTGAATTCATCAATAATGCTGTTCAATGAAGTAAAAAGCACCCCAAGCCGGGGACCCAGGGGTTCATCAACGGGTAGGCGAATGATACCGCTGGTCACGTAGATAGCATCGCCACCACGGGTCTCAATGACACCAAATCCGGTCTTTCTCGAACCGGGATCGATACCCAGGATCGTGGCCATGGCAGTTCCCTTGTCGCTTGGCCTATTCTGACTGAAACCGGCGCCCGCGTCACAGGGACCGCTTAGCCATCCTATTCCTCGGCAGAAACCGGCGTCTGCTGGCGCAGGCGGATGTGCAGGTCTTTAAGTTGTGCATCGCTCACCTTACCCGGGGCCTCGGTCATGACACAGGCCGCCGTCTGGGTCTTCGGAAAAGCAATAACATCCCTGATCGACAGCCCACCCACCATCAGCGTGACCATCCGATCGAGGCCAAAGGCCAGGCCTCCATGCGGCGGCGCACCATATTCAAGTGCCGTCAGGAGAAAACCAAATTTTTCGCTCGCTTCCGCCGGGTCGATACCCAGCACATCAAAAACCGCCTGCTGCATGTCAGGGCGGTGTATACGAATCGAACCGCCACCCAATTCGGTCCCATTGAGCACCATATCGTAGGCACGGGAGAGCGCCGCTTCCGGACTGCTTCGCAACGCCGCCTCATCGCAGGCAGGGGCCGTAAACGGATGGTGAAGTGGCGTGAGCCCTCCTTTGCCATCGTCCTCAAACATCGGGAAATCTACGACCCAGAGTGGCGCCCAGCCCTCACGCACCAGACCCAGATCCTCTGCGACCTTGAGACGCAGAGCGCCCAGCGATTCATTCACCACAGCGCGCCGATCGGCTCCAAAAAATACGATATCGCCGTCCGAGGTATCGAGTCGCGTCATCAGTTGGTTGACGACATCCTCGGGCATAAATTTCAAAATGGGAGACTGCAGGCCCTCGAGGCCCTTCGCCAGGTCGTTGACCTTGATCCAGGCGAGACCACGGGCACCATAAATTCCAACAAACCGGGTGTAATCATCAATTTCCTTCCGGGACAGCACACCACCCCCGGGGACCTTCAGCGCCACGACCCGGCCGGCCGGATCCTTTGCCGGTCCGCTGAACACCTTGAACTCAACATCGGACATCAGGTCGTCTATAGAGACCAACTCAAGATCGACCCGCAGATCAGGCTTGTCCGACCCATAGCGCTCCATCGCTTCATGCCAGGTCATGTGGGGGAACTCCCCGAGATCGACATCGAGATGCTCAGTGAAGACCGAGCGCACCAGCCCTTCCGTGATCGCCATAATCTCACCCTCCTCCAGAAAGGAGGTCTCGAGGTCAATCTGGGTGAACTCTGGCTGACGGTCCGCTCGCAGATCCTCATCTCGGAAACAGCGGGCAATCTGATAGTAACGGTCGAAACCGGACACCATCAGCAGTTGCTTAAAAAGCTGGGGTGATTGGGGGAGCGCAAAAAATTCACCGCCATGGGTCCTGCTGGGAACAAGGTAATCCCTGGCGCCTTCTGGGGTTGCCCGTGTCAGAATGGGCGTTTCAATATCCAGGAAACCATGCTGTTCCAGGTATTTCCTGATTGAGGACGTCAGCCGGGCCCGGAAAATCAGCTTGTTTTGCATGTCCGGGCGCCGCAAATCCATGTAGCGGAACTTCAGCCTTACGTCCTCGCCGACAGCGTGATGGGCGTCCAGGGGGAAGGGTGGCGTCGCCGACTCACTCAGCAACTCAAGCTCCTTGCCAAGGACCTCAATTGCACCCGTGGGCATAGCGGGGTTGACGGTGCCCTCCCCGCGAGCACGAACCCGACCCGTAATCTTCAGCACATACTCACTTCGCACTCGATCGGCCAGGGCAAAAGCGGCCTCGGTATCAGGATCAAATACCACCTGGACGATCCCGGCGCGATCACGCATGTCCAGAAAAATGACACCACCGTGGTCACGCCGACGGTCCACCCAGCCAAAGAGCGTTACCGTGCTGTCAATGTCTGACTCACTGACCGAGCCACAATAGTGTGTGCGCATACCCTTTCCATTATGTCGTTGCGGGATTTTCCCGCCTTCAGGCGGCTGATGTACCGCCCGGTTTCTCTGAAGACTTTTTAGTTTCCCCGGAGGAAGCAGCGGCTTTCCCTGACTCGGAGCCGCCTTTGGTCTCGCCCTTGGCTGATTCGGACTTGCCTTCCTTGCTCTTCTCAGCGCTTGTGTCTCCAGCCAGGTTCTTCTGATTTCCAGTTTTGAAATCAGTTTCATACCAGCCACTGCCGGCCAGCCTGAAAGCAGGGGCGCTGACCTGCTTTCTCAGGCTCTCATGTCCACAGACCGGACAGGTCGTCAATGGCGAATCTGCAAGTTTCTGCAGCGCCTCAAGTTGATGCGAGCAATCACTGCACCGGTAATCGTAAAGCGGCACGTCAATCTCTCCCGGCGGGACCCGCAGCGCGGCTCCAAGCTTGGTTTTCGGGTTTCAGGTAAAAAAACAGGGGGCGGAGAGTAACCGAAAAGCGCGGCGCGTTAAACAGCATAGCGCCCTGGCCAACAATAAATATGTCCCTGGAGAAACACCGCGCGCCCGCGTTGTAGACATACAGCTTGGCTACTTACGCTGCCTTTGCCGCCGACGCCGTGTTACGGCACGCCAGGCCGTTGGGGGGAAAGTGACCCCGGGGGGAACCCCCGGGGACTCGTTACCACGTCAGGAGTTTGCGAACTCCTTCATTTTCTTCAAGGGTCGGATCTTGACCGCTGTGCTGGCAGGCTTGGCCTTGAACATCGTCTCTTCACCGGTGAAGGGGTTAATGCCTTTGCGTGCTTTCACCGCAGGCTTTTTAACCGTGACGATTTTCATCAGGCCGGGAATAGTGAACTCCCCTGCACCACGCTTCTTGATGCTACCTTCGATGAGCGCCTCAAGCTGCTGCATCACATCGGATACCTGCTTCTTGCTCAGACCCGTGCTGTCAGCGATGCCGCCGACGATTTGGGTTTTGGTCATCTTGGTAGTGATAGCTTTCACTTTTGCGGGGGCCTTGGCAGCGGCTTTTTTAGCCGGAGCCTTCTTGGCTGCTTTCTTTTTTGCGGGTGCTTTCTTTGCTGCTTTTTTGGTTGCCATGGGTCTTTATCACCTTTTAGTAGTGGTATGGAGACTGGGTAACCGACGACCCGCCCCGGTTGAAAAGGACGGGAAGTGCAGTTCCACGAATTCAACTAGAGACCACGCTTCAAAACAAGTGCTTTTTATAAAAAAGGCGACAAAAAACACTATTTTTACAGTATTTTTTTATGTGTCGGGTATTACTGCAACATCGCTTCCGAAGATCTCTGTCTCTCCGTACAATCAACGGTTTCGATTTGGACCCCTGACACTATGCGCGCCAGCCAATTTTTACTGACCACGCTCAAGGAAACACCCGCAGATGCCGAGGTCATAAGCCATCAACTGATGCTTCGGGCCGGATTGATCCGGCGAGTCGCCGCGGGCATTTACAACTGGATGCCGTTGGGCTTGCGCGTTCTCCGTCGTGTAGAGCAGGTCGTGCGCGAAGAAATGAATCTCGCAGGAGGAATGGAAATCGCGATGCCCGTTGTCCAACCGGCGGAGCTGTGGCTGGAGTCGGGCCGCTGGGAACAGTACGGACCCGAGCTGGCACGACTACAGGATCGACACGCCCGCGACTTTTGCCTCGGACCCACGCATGAGGAGATCATCACTTCACTGGGGCGCAGTGAAATAAAGAGCTACAAGCAACTACCCCTCAACTTCTACCAGATTCAAACGAAATTTCGGGACGAAATTCGCCCGAGGTTCGGCGTCATGCGCTCCCGGGAATTCATCATGAAGGACGCTTACTCGTTTCATATTGACCATTCATCGCTGGAAGAAACCTACTGGCGAATGCACGCTGCCTACACCGCAATTTTCACCCGGCTGGGACTCGACTTTAGAGCCGTTGAAGCGGATACCGGCTCCATCGGCGGCAATCATTCCCACGAATTCCATGTGCTGGCGGACTCTGGCGAGGACGCGATTGCGTTCTCCACAGACAGCGATTACGCCGCCAACGTGGAGTTGGCTGCGGCCCTCCCGGGCGAGCAGTCAAGCGCCGAGGCGCTGGCAAAGGAGCGCTTTGCCACCCCCGACGTCAAGACGATTGATGATCTGGTGGTAACAGCGAAGATTTCGGTGGAACAAACGGTAAAGACCCTGTTTGTGAAAGGGGAAGAAGGGTCCGTGGTCGCGCTGGTACTGCGCGGTGATCATCGACTGAACAGTATCAAAGCTGAAAAGCTGCCCGGCGTTACAGCCCCCCTGGAAATGGCAGACGCCGCCGCAGTCACTGCTCTCACGGGCGCGGGTTTTGGCTCGCTGGGTCCCGTCGATCTGGCCACGCGCATCATTGTTGATCACAGCGCAGCCCAGGTCAGTAACTTTGTCTGCGGGGCCAACGAAGATGGATTTCATTTGCGAGGTGTTAACTGGGACCGCGATGTGGTCAATTTCGAGACCGCTGATATCAGGGAGGTCATGCCAGGGGACCCCAGCCCCTGCGGCGCTGGAGAAATCGAAATTCGCCGCGGTATAGAAGTCGGGCATATCTTCCAACTCGGAACAAAATACAGCCAGGCCATGAACGCACTGGTATTGGATGAAGGCGGCCAGTCGGTGCCGATGGCTATGGGCTGCTATGGCATCGGTGTGACGCGAATCGTGGCCGCTGCCATTGAACAAAATCATGACGATAAAGGCATTATCTGGCCCGACGCCATGGCTCCTTTCGAGGTCGCCCTCGTACCACTCAACATGGATAAATCGGAGGTGGTGGCGGCGGCAACGGAGACGCTTTACGCCGAACTTCAGGCACTCGGCCTCGATGTCTTCATGGACGACCGACGCGAGCGACCCGGGGTGAAGTTTGCCGAGATGGAACTGATCGGGATTCCCGTTCGGGTCACTCTGGGAGATCGGTCACTTGCGGAGGGCAATATCGAAGTCCAGACCCGGATCGGGGGTGAAGCACAACGAGTCCCTGTCACCGACGCGGTGGCCACCATCATGCATTTGGTCCGTGGTGATTGACCGTGCCTGCCTGGCGCTACTGTGTTGTCTCTATACCGGATTAAACACAGCGCATGCCCAGACCCCAGAGGATGACCGCTTCGCGCTGCGAACATTTCTCGAGCAGTCGATCTCGGCATCATCGGGATTTGAGGATCGATTTGATGCAGAGGTCTGGCTACTCGATATGCAGACCCGACTCCAACCCTTCATGCCGGATTCTCAGGAGCGCGTCCAGTTCCTGACGCAGCTGCATCGCGAGGCACTCGCTGCCGACCTCCCGCCCGAGCTGGTCCTCGCGCTGATCGAAGTTGAAAGCCACTTCGATCGATTCGCTGTGTCCCGCGTGGGCGCGCAGGGTTACATGCAGGTCATGCCATTCTGGAAAGATGAAATTGGTCGGCCGGACGATAACCTGACCGACAGCGAAACCAATTTGCGCTATGGCTGCCGAATTCTGCAATTTTACTGGCAGCGGGAAGCCGGCGACTGGCATCGGGCACTGGCCGCCTACAACGGATCCCTGGGTAGAAGGACCTACAGCGATAAAGTGTACAAGGCCTGGCAAAGTCGCTGGCGTGTTGAGCCACTCGACTGGTAGTTTATAGTCATCTGTCGCGAAGCTTAGTTGGGAGATACATCCCATGGTCGATCTAAAGTCATTTACCCGATGGAATGCCGGCCTCGCAACGACCATCAGCGCCATTGGCGGCGAGACGTTCTTTACCGAACTCTTCGCGGCACTCGGCGAACATGTGCCTCACGTATATCCACAAATATGGCTCTATCATCGGGATCTTCCACCGCGCATGCTGTATCACGAAATACCACCGCATGCCGTAGAGCTTCAGGTCGACCGCTATCTTGAGGGCGCCTACCGCGAGGATCCGTTCTACCAAATCTCCATGAGCAGCCCGCGCAGTAGCATCTACAAGCTGGGCCGCCTGACGGGTGACACCTTTGAGGACAGCGGCTACTACCGTGACTACTACGGCGACACAGGCACCTGTGATGAGGTCATTTTCCTGACACGTCTGGACGACGGCAGCGTGGTGAATTTTTGCGTGATGCGGCTTCAGGAGCAGGATCCGTTCAATGAAGATGAGTACAACGTGCTCTACAGCGTTTCAGAGACCGTAGCATCATTGATTCAGTCGCACTGCCATCGGGACGACTTCGCCGCGACCAACCTGCTACAGCCCGGACTGGACGCCCAGATTGATCTGGCATTCAAAACCTTCGGGGGGGATCACGTGAGTACGCGAGAACGGGAAGTACTGGAGTTGATGCTGCGGGGATACGGTGCCGATACCTCTGCAGAGCGCCTCGATATTTCGCTGGAAACGGTGCGCCGTCACCGAAAATCGATTTATAAGAAGCTGGACGTTTCCTGTCAGGCGGATTTATTCGCACTATTTATTAACACCATGCCCTACATCAGCAAGGCCCAGGGCGGCGACCCATTGTCTATTTATATGATGTAGTGCACATAAAAGCTTGTATTACTTACCTTTTTGGGGCATTGCCGCGCAGTACATCCATCCCCAGACTTGCACCTTTGCTGAATAAGCGGTGATACCGTGCGACGTGAGGTCGAGTTATTCCTCAAGGCATACCCTTCAGTTGAGATGATCGAAGCACTGATCACCGACTGCAATGGAGTAGCCCGAGGTAAGTGGATTCCCCGAGGGAAAATACAATCTGTTCTTGATGATGGACTCAAGCTCCCCAAGTCGGCGCTTGGTCTTGATATATGGGGCCGAGATATCCCGGAGCTGGCGCATGCCAACGGCGATATCGACGGCTACTGTCTGGCGGTGGAAGACTCTTTGAAACCTGTGCTCACGCCCCGGGGCACCGACCAGGGCCAGCTGATCATGACCATGGTCGATGAAGAGGGCGCACCCTATATGGGCGATCCCCGTCAGATCCTCGCCAAGGTGCTGGCCGAGTTTACCGAACGCAATCTCAAACCCTGCATGGCAGCCGAGCTGGAATTTTATCTCCTCCCGGATCCGGGTCGTGACAGGCCGCTGCGTGAAGCCCTTAGCAGCCTCGATACCCTGGGCGGCAATCTCTATGCATTGAATGAGCTGGATCACCACAGTGACATGCTGGAGCTTCTCAGGGAGACCTTCGAGACCCAGGATCTACCCTACGAAGGCATCATTAAAGAGTCGGCGCCAGCCCAGTTTGAGATCAACATGGCCCATAGCGACAACGTCCTGCAGATGGCAGACCAGATCGTTCGTATGCAGCGCAGCATACGTCGCGTGGCTAGCCAATCAAATCTGATCGCGAGTTTTATGCCCAAACCGCTTGACGATGAAGCGGGCAATGGCATGCACATCCACTGCAGCCTCCTGGAGGAACGCGGGCTCAACGTATTCAATGATGGCAGTGACGAGGGCAGTCCTCTGTTGCGACACGCTATCGGTGGCTGCCTCGAGATGATGGCGGATTCAATGCTCATCTTTGCGCCTAGCTTCAACGCCTACCGGCGCTTTCAGGCCGGTAACCATGCGCCGACGGTACCTACCTGGGGTTATGACAATCGCACCACAGCATTGCGCGTCCCCTCGGGGCCTCAAACTGCAATGCGCATTGAACACCGGGTTGCCGGTGCCGATGCCAACCCCTATCTGGTCATGGCGGTGATGTTGGCCGGCATTCTGCACGGCCTGGAGAACAAGATCGATCCGCCGGCAGCCGTGGAGGGCAACGCATGGGATATGACCCATGAAGCCCCCGATCTGCCCTGCCAGATGAACGTGGCCGTCGACAAATTTTTAAACTCACCGCTGATCGCCAAGCACCTTACCGAAGAGTTTCAGCTCCTGTATGGAAAGACCAAGGAGCAGGAATTGAATGAATTCCAGAGGCGCGTCACCGACTTCGAAATAAACAGTTATCTACGCGGCTGAAAAACACCCTCACCTTTGACAGGCGATTCGCGTATCATCCCGGCCTTTATTTCCCTCAGGAGGCAGCGCAATGACCACCGCTTATGACTTCACTGCTACTTCAGCCAGCGGCGAGGAGATCGACCTGTCCCACTACGCTGGACGGGTCCTGCTCATCGTAAATACCGCTTCAAAATGTGGCTTCACCCCGCAATATGAAGGCCTTGAAGACCTTCAGGCGCAGTTCAAGGACCGGGGTTTTGAGGTACTGGCTTTTCCCTGCAACCAGTTCGGTGGGCAGGAACCCGGCAGTGAGGAGGAAATTGTGGAGTTCTGCACCACCCGCTTCAGCGCCACGTTTCCAATTTTTGCCAAGATCGACGTCAATGGTGCCAACGCTCATCCGTTATACGGTTGGCTCAAAGGTGAAGCCAAAGGCGTACTTGGCACAGAGCGTATAAAATGGAACTTCACAAAGTTCCTGATCAATGCAAACGGTGAGGTGGTGAAACGATACGGCTCCCAGACAAAGCCCGCCGCGATTGCCAAGGATATTGAAAGCCTGATCTGAGCGGCGCCTCACGTGGGCCGGGCGCTGCACTCACAACCACCCCGGGAGTTGCAATGCGATTGGCAAAACCCAGAATAAAACCGCTGGCTGATAGCGAAATCGGTGATGACATTCGCAGCCTGCTGGGGGAGCAATTCCAGGGGGCCGTGCACAATGTCTTTCGCACGCTGGCCCGGGCTCCGAAGGCCTACCGACGCTTTATGCCCTGGGGAGGCTATATTCTCTCCGAGCGCAATGCTCTCGACCCGCGCGACCGTGAACTGGTCATCCTCCGAACCGGATTCAACTGGCGAGCGGGATATGAATGGGCACAGCATGCTCGCATCGGCCGCGCCTGCGGACTGTCTAACGAGGAGATAGAGCGCGTTAAGCTGGGACCTGCGGCGCCGGAGTGGTCGCGCAAGGACAGACTGCTACTGCAGGCGACCGACGAGCTGACAGCCGATGCCTTTATCTCCGACGCCACCTGGGAGGCACTGTCTGAATTTACCGAAAAACAACGCATGGATCTGGTCATGACGGTAGGCCAGTACACCCAGGTTGCCATGATGCTCAACAGTTTTGGTGTGCAACTCGATGCGGGGTTCGAGCTCGATCCAGATCTGGACGGCCGTTAGTGCTCCCGCGTCTCACGGAACCTGATGTCGGGCCAACGCTCCTCCATCAAGGCCAGGTTAACCCGGGTCGGCGCCAGATAAGTCAGATAGCCGCCACCATCCTCCGATAAGTTGTCCTCGGCCTTTTTTCTGAACTCCTCAAGCTTCCGGGGATCATCAGCCTCGATCCATCGCGCTGTGTACACGTTGATCGGCTCGTACAGTGCCTCGACTTTGTATTCGTCCCGTAACCGATAAGCGACAACGTCAAACTGGAGCTGCCCAACCGCCCCCACCACCAGGTCCGACGACATGAGCGGGGAAAAGACCTGGGTAGAGCCCTCCTCCGATAGTTGCTGCAGTCCTTTTTGCAGTGCCTTGAGTTTCATCGGATCCTTAAGTCGGATACGACGAAACAGCTCGGGCGCAAAGTGGGGGATACCGGTATACCGGAGTTCCTCTCCCAGTGTGAAGGTATCGCCAATCTGTATCGTGCCGTGGTTGTGCAGCCCGATGATATCCCCCGACACCGCCTCCTCTACCAAAACGCGCTCACCGGCCTTGAAGGTCACGGCGTCGGCTATCTTTACATCCTTGGCGGCCCGGACATGACGCATTTTCATGCCCTTTGCGTAACGGCCCGAGCAAATCCTCAGGAAGGCAATACGGTCACGGTGTTTGGGGTCCATATTGGCCTGGATCTTGAAGACAAAACCCGAAAATTCATTTTCCCCTGCATCAACTGTTCGGGACTGGGTCGCACGAGCCAGCGGTTGTGGCGCCCATTCCACAAAGTTGTCCAGCATCTCGCGAACGCCAAAATTGCCCAGTGCGGTTCCAAAAAAAACCGGCGTCAATTGACCCTTGAGAAAGGCCTCGTGATCAAATTCATGGCTGGCTCCCTTAACGAGCTCAATCTCGTCGCAAATGCTGTCGTACTCATCCTGCAAAAGCTCCCGAGCCTCGGGCGAGTCCAGTCCATGAAGCCGCTTGTCGGGCGGTAAGAGTGCATTGTGACCGGGCTCGAAGACATGAATGACATCCTCGCGGAGGTTGTAGACCCCTTTGAAATGGCGCCCCATACCGATGGGCCAGTTTATGGGCGCGCCAGCAATGCCAAGGACTTCTTCAATCTCGTCCAGTAATTCAATGGGATCACGAATATCCCGATCGAGTTTGTTGACAAATGACACGATGGGCGTGTCGCGAAGCCGGCAGACGTTCATGAGCTTGATCGTTCGGTCTTCGACGCCCTTGGCACCATCGATGACCATGAGGGCAGAGTCAACGGCCGTCAGCGTTCGATAGGTATCCTCCGAAAAATCCTCGTGACCGGGGGTGTCCAGGAGGTTGACCGTCCGTTCACGATAGGGAAACTGCATGACGGATGAGGTGACCGAGATACCCCGCTCCTGTTCAAGCGCCATCCAGTCCGACGTTGCGTGGGGGCCGCGCTTGCCCTTGACGGATCCGGCCACCTGAATGGCATTACCCAGCAGCAACAATTTTTCAGTGATCGTGGTCTTACCCGCGTCAGGGTGGGAA